>JANQJT010000277.1 GCA_028281485.1 Phycisphaeraceae bacterium | reverse complement strand
CCCTTGCGTGCCAGCAGCGTGACGAACCCGACGCCGCCGACGAAGATGCCGATCACGGTGGTGGCGAAGGCGACCTGCATCTTGTCGGCCATCGGGGCGATGTCGCCCGACGCCAGCCCCACCAGGGCCGGCCCCATCGGGATCAGCGTGCCCATCAGTCCGAGCATCGGGCCCAGCCGCATGAGCATGGTGGATGATTTCAGCGCCCGCTCGCCCCGCAACTCGAAGTCGACGAGCTGTTTCTCGGCGTGGACGGGGTTCCACTGGAGCTTGGCGATGCGCTTCAGCACACCGTGCAACGCCGGGTGGTGCTTGGCGATGGCGGTGAAGTTGACCTCGCGCACCGATTGGTTTTCCAGCTGTTCGTGAACGTCGGCCATGGTCTGCTTCAAGCGCCGGCGGGCTAGGTACGAGCCGTAGAAGCCGCCGATGATCGTGATCGACCAGACAAAACCGACGATGAGCAGGATGATCACGGGGATCATCAGGCCCGTGGAGATCCAGTAGAGGATGTCGGTGAGCATCTTCATATCAGTTCCTCGCACCGGAGAGGTTTGCCCGCACACGCTGGGCAGCAAAGCCCACCGTTGCGATGCCGAATAGACTCAATAGAACCACCGCGACTTGCACCGGATCGATGGGGAACGGGTCGCTGTACGTCTGCGTGTTGCCGGCCAGGACGGGCAGGAACATCGCCAGACCGACCTGCAACATCGCCAACAGGATCCGCAACTCGATTCGCCAGTGCAGCAGCGGCAACGCCCAGCGGAACGCCCAGCAGGCGATCGGCAGGACCGCCGCCACCCCCACCGCCTGCATCAGCGCAACCAGCGTGTAAGACACGCCGCTGACGTTGTGGAACAACCACGCCTGGCTCACCGCCAGCGTGATGATGAACAGTACCGTCGGCAATAACACCACCACGGACAACACGCCACGCACGTACCGACCGATCCACGCCGCCAATCGCTCACCCGGCCAAGGCTCGGGTTGCGTCGCCACGTCGCCATTGTGTCGCGTCGACAGCGTGTGACAGGCGACGATCACACCAAGCCCCTCGCAGATCAGGTAGACGCTGATCGTGGCCGCAAAGCCGTAGGCCGTCAGCAACTCAAACACGCGGTAGAAATTGATCTGCACGGTCCACGGATGCATCGCGAACACGATCACACCCGTCAGCAGGCTGAGCGCAAGAATCACCCGCCGCCGGTTGACCAGTGAGAGGTTGAACACGGTCGCCAGCGTCCCGATGAGAGCCAACAAACCGCAGAGGATAGACATCGATCGCGTCTTTCTTAGTTTGAAGATTGACCGTAACGGCTAAGCCAGATCCCGCTGGGTTCCGCCTGGTTGATGTCGACCTTGGTGTGCTGGAAGCAGCGGCTGGTCTGCTGATAGATCGCCAGCAGCTGCTCGCCGGTCAGATGCAGCGTGCTGTTTCCCACACGCAGGTGAAACGCGCCGTGCGGGCAGCGCATCAGTCGAACGTCATTCTCGTCATTCATGCACATGTTGATGTCCTAGGGGATCATGTAGTCGTCGGTGCTGTCGGCCTCATTGGCCCAGAGCGTCATGTTGTCCAGCTCGCGTGCGTTGAGCCGCTCGACGTGCGTGTCGAGGAATCCGGTGATGGTCTGCTTGCGGAAGTGGCCCTTCGGCAGGCCGATGACGCGCGAGGTGTTGAGCACTTCAAACGCGCGATCGTCCGATGCGTCCGTCTGCCACATCTCCACGTCCGCGTTGGGCGGTGTCGTCCAGTGCAGGCCCGTATACTCCGTCGCCCCGCCGCCGGTCATCTGGGTTTCGGTGAAACCGATCAGGCCCGACGGGTTCTTCACGTGTGTGTCGCGGAAGACGACGTGCTTGCCGTTGTTGGGCACGTGTGTCGAACCCTGCAGGTTAAAGCCCTTGTAGAACACGCCGTAGTGCCCGCCGACGAACACGGAGTTGATCCCGAACGTTGGGCTGACGCTGAGCGTGTAGGCCTTGGAAAACGCCTCGCCGGGCGGGTCGCTGGCTTGGGGCGCATCGGGCGCCTCGCTGTTGCTGTAGAAGACCCTGAACGCGTCTTCGACGTACGGCGCCAAACGCCACGGGTAGCGATTGACCACGATGCCGTTGAACGTTTGGCCCTGGTACGTCGCCGAGAGGGTTGTGCCGTTGACGTTGTTCGGCGCATAGCCGTACAGCAGGTTGCCCCGGTTCTCCATGCTGTAGTACGTGTAGCCCTGCAGCATCTGCTTGAGGTTGCTCATGCCGCGGGTCTGGTGCGCGATGTCGGTCGCCATGTTCAGGGAAGGCAGCAGGATCGCAAGCAGCAATCCGATGATCGCCACAACAACCAGCAACTCGACAAGCGTGAAGGCCTTGGGTTGTCGTCTCACGGTGCAGCTCCCTTGATCGAATCCGACGATCGGCCGTTAAGCCGATCGCGGGTATCATCTAATTTCCCCTCCGAAGGGATTACTTCTTGCGGCGACGCAGGACCGCCAGGCCGCCCAGGCCCAACAGCGCCAGCGAGGCCGGCTCGGGAATCTCGGTAATCGGCAGCGCCTGCGTGGCGATGATCGAATCCACACGCAGCACGTCGAAGCTGGCGTGAACACCCAGGCTGCCTTGCACGCGGAAGTCGCCGGTGTAGTTCGGCAGGAAGAACTCCCAGATGTCTTCGCTGTAGCTCGCGGGGCCGACGGGGCCGATCACCGTGCCGGAGAAGATGTTGGTCTCCTGCAGGGCATCACCGTTGGCACCACCAGCGATCGCGCTGCCGGCCAGGTCGACGATCTCGACCGTGCCGGGGAGGATCCCATTGGGCAAACCTACCGAGTGACCGATCTGGACGATCACGTGCGTACCCGAACCCGCGGGGCCGCCGTGGTTGTAGATGTCCGCGGCGAAGCCATGGTCCTGGTTGAACGAGTAGTAGTTCTGTGTACCGGTCAGGATCGCCGCGCCGGGGACGAACGGAGTGATATCGACCGAGGAAACGGTGGGACCGGTGGCGATGGCGGGGTTGGTGGTCAGGCCGACGTCGGGCGTCGCACCGGCCAGCACGAGGCTGTCCCACTCCTGATAGGTGGTGTTGAGATCACCGACGTTCCAGGAGCCGGGCTCGAGGATGTTGGGGGTGGGGTTCAGGGCCGCGTGGGACTGGCTGGCGGCGACGGCGACGATCATCGCCAACGCGGCGACGGTGCTCTTGGTTGCAATGCGATTCATCTTTCAATGCCTTTCGTGTGAGAAAGATAACTGGAGTTACAAACGGTTATCATCTCTCCTGCTCTTCTTTCTCTCTCGCTCATCCGATCGGGCATCGACCTTGGATTGCTCCTTTCCGGCCAACCAATGCCACCGCTCCCTGAGAAACGCGGCGATACGGCGTCGCTCGGTTCCCCGGCTGGCACGGTGCTGGCTGTGGGCTGAAGCATGGTTTTGGCTTAAACGTGGGGTGGTAATGGATAAACGGTTGTGTACGTGTATTGTGAGATCGTTTACGCGCGGCGCCGCCTCGATAGCACGCCGACCGCCGCAGCGCCCAACAGGATCAACGAGCTTGGTTCGGGCACGCTCGCTGTCTCAACGGGGCCGGTCGAGTTATCGAACAGCCAGTTAAGCGTGAGCGACGCCAGGTCGGTGGGGTTGACGATGGTGTCGCCGTTGAAGTCGCCGTCGGCCCAGCCCTTGCCGGTGCCCAACCAGTTCAGCGTCAGGTCGGCCAGGTCCGTGGGATTGACGATCTGGTCGAGATTGCTGTCGCCGTACTCGGTGCCAAGCACGTTGTGAACCAGCTCGTCGATGTCCGAATCGGTGGTGTTGGGCGTGGCGATGATCGTGCCGTCGGCGACCAGGTCGAACTGGAGGCCCGCGGTCGCGGCGCTGTTGCCGTCCTCCGCAAACAGGGCATCGACATCGGCACCATCGACGCTGCGGTCGAGCGTGACGTCACCGGGCGAGATGATGGCCGAATCCACGCGGAGGACGTCGAAGCTGCTGTGGACGATGATGTCGCCGCGGACGCGGAAGTCGCCGACGTAGTTGGGCAGGAAGAACTCCCAGAGGTCTTCGCTGTAGTCGACGGGGCCGAACGGGCTGGGAATACCTGTTCCGAAGTAGAGATTGCTCTGCTGAATCGCGCTGGCGTTGTCACCGCCGGCGATCGCACCGCCGTTGGGATCGACGATCTGGAGGGTGCCGGGGAAAAAGCCGGTGCCGCCGTTGAGACTGAGCCCGGCCTGCACGATCACGTACGTGCCGGACCCCGCGGGCAAGCCGCCGGCGCCGGACGGGCCGCCGTGGTTGTAGATGTCGGCGCCGATGCCGTAGTGCTGGCTGAACGAATAGTAGTTGGCGGAACCCGAGACAAAGCCGGTGCCGGGAGTCTCCGAATCGATATCGACGACGGAGAGGCCCGGCGTGGAGGAGATGGCGGGATTGACCGTGTGGCCCACATCGGGCGTGGTGCCGATAGCGCTGGCCAGGATGTCCCACTCCTGGTAGGTGGTGTTCGCATCACCCACGTTCCAGGCGGTGGGCTCGACGAAGCTGGTGGGGGTGTGGTACGTGCCGGCCTGGGTCGTGTTGGCGGCAAGGGTAACGGTCATCGCCAACGCGGCGATTGAGATGTTGCTCACAATGCGATTCATCTTTCGCAAACCTTTCTGGGTGCGAAGCGATCGGGATCGATCACTTGTTGAGGATCAGCCGACCGTTGCGGGTGAGACGCAAGCGGTAGATCTCACCGGCGTGTCGGATCTGAATCTCTTTCTGGTCAGCAAAGAGCTCTTGTGAATCGATGACGCGCGTAGGCTGTGCACCGGACCCCGTGTCGGATACGCCTGGGTTCGAGGCACCCGTCGCGTCGCTGCTCATCATGAAAGCTCTTGGTAGACCTATCTTCGCGCTGGCCGATTGCCGGCCACGGCCCTGGGCGGAGCGGCCTGGGGCATATGGGTGTCATGCTCCGATACAGCCCGCATTTTATGGAAATGCAACTGATTTGCAACTGTATTGAGAATCATTCTCAACAATTTTCTGTATTCATGCATCCGATTTCAGTTTGATGATAAGATTTTAATTTTCAGATATTTATAGTACATATAGGTTCTTGGGCAGGTGGATTACCCATTTAGAGGCCTATTGAAGGGCGACCGCTGACGGCTTTGACTTGAGACTCGATCTCAATAACATGACTCCCTCAATCAATTTCAAACGAGGTGTCTCCATGTTGCTTGCCCGTCGAGTGCTCTTGATCGCCCTGCTCACATTGACTGTCTCGGTGCTTGGCCTGCCAGGCTGCGAATCCGAGGACACACCCAATCCCGATGCTTCCGAAGCCGGTTCGATCGAGGTCTACTGCGGTCGAAGCCAGAGTCTGGTTGAGCCGATCATCGAACGGTTCGAGAAGGAAACCGGCATCACCGTCAACGTGCGCTACGGCAAGACCAGCCAGCTCGCGCTGACGCTGCAGACCGAAGGCGAGCGAACAGACGCCGACGTGTTCTGGGCCCAGGACGTCTCCTCGCTGGGCCTCCTGGCCGAGGCCGATCTTGTTGCGCCGCTGGATGAAAAGCTCTTTGAGAATCTGCCCGCGTGGGCGCAGCCCGCATCGAAAAAATGGATCGCCACGTCGGGTCGCGCACGCGTGCTGGCCTACGCGCCGTCGCGCGTGAACGAAGCCGATCTCCCACAAAGCGTTTTCGACCTGACCGATGCCAAGTGGCAGGGGCGCGTCGGCTGGGCGCCGACGAACGGCTCGTTCCAGGCGTTTGTCACCGCGATGCGCCAGACGCACGGCGACGCCAGAACGCTCGAGTGGCTCAATGCCATGAAGGCCAACGGCGCAAAGGTCTACCCGAAGAACACACCGATCGTTCAGGCGCTGGCAGACGGCGAGATCGACCTGGGCATCCCCAACCACTACTACCTCCTGCGTTTCCAGGCCAAGGACCCGGCGTTCCCCGTGGCGCAAGCGTTCTTTAAGGACGGCGACGTCGGCAACCTGGTAATGGTCGCCGGCGCGTGTGTGCTGAAAGAATCGAAGAACCAGGAGAACGCCGACGCGTTCATCCGTTTCGTGCTTTCTACCGAGTCCCAGAGGTACTTCACGATCGGCAACAACGAATACCCCGTGGTCAGCGGCGTGGAGCAGAACGAGAAGC
Source organism: Phycisphaeraceae bacterium (assembly GCA_028281485.1). Lineage (GTDB taxonomy): Bacteria > Planctomycetota > Phycisphaerae > Phycisphaerales > Zrk34 > JANQHD01. Next base: position 10,371 of record JANQJT010000277.1, on the reverse strand, counting down.
TGGTGAGCGAAGAAGCCTTGCGTGCCGCGGCGCCGGCTGTTGAACTCGACGACCTGCAGGACCTCGAGGGCACGCTGGGCCTGCTGACCCGGGCGGGCCTGCTATAAGCGCGACATCGACAGTTCGGCGTCCCCCGTGGGTCATTTCCACGATCCCGTTGTTGTGCGCGGTGGGTGTGTTGCTGCCGCTTGGCGTGATGGTGGCGTACGCGTTTTCGGTGGGCGGCGATTCCGATCCCACGCCGCTGTTGCGCGGTGAGAATCTCACACGCCTGATCAACACGGTGACGCTGGCGGTGGGCGTGTTGTGCATCGTGACACTGCTGGCGGCGCCGATGGCGTGGCTGGCGGCGCGATCCAACCTCGCGTTGCGCACGACGCTGAGTGTCTTGGCGGTGTTGCCGCTGGCGATCCCCGGGTACGTCATGGCGTACGCCCTGAAGGGGATGGGGGGGTACGGCGGGATGATCAGCGCGTGGGCCGGGGTGAACATCAACACGCCGACCGGCTACTGGGGGGCGCTGCTGTGTCTGTCGGCCTACAACCTGCCTTACATGTTTCTCACGCTGCGCGCGGCGATGTTCAGCGTCGACCCCTCGCTGGAAGAAGCGGCGTTCAGCCTGGGGCGCAGCCGACTGAGCGTCGCACGAAACGTGCTTCTGCCACAACTGCTGCCCGCGTTCCTGGCCGGTTCGATGCTGGTCCTGCTGCACGTGATCGCGGACTTCGGCGTGGTCAGCCTGATGCGGTTCGAAACGCTCAGCTACGACGTCTTCTTGAAACTGGAGAGCGGGCACTCGACATCGCGCTACCTCGCCTCGCGATCGGGTTTGCTGCTCATGGGCTTGGCCGCGGTCTTCATCGCGATGGAAATGTACCTGTTGCGACGCGTGCGCCTGGATCGTGCGGGCACAGGGAACGTGCGGCGGCGCCGGATTCGTTTGTCGGCTCTGTGGCAGACCGCGGGTTTCGCGTTATTCGGCGTCGTCTTCTTGGTCAGCGTGATCACACCCGTCACCACCATCGTCTATTGGGCATGGCCCGCTGATGCCATCGGCGCAGCGGGGGACGCATCGTTTGGTTTCGAATCCAATCGAAGTCTGATGTACGGCGTCTGGCCGGCGCTGTGGGACTCGATCTACTGCAGCATGCCCGCGGCGTTGCTGGCGACCGGGTTGGCGATACCGATCGCGCTGCTGCGTGCACGGTATCCGAGCCGCCGCGCGTTTGTCCTGGAGCGATTGCCGTACATCGGTTACGCCACGCCCGCGCTGGTTTTCGCGCTGAGCCTGGTCCTGGTGTGTCTGTGGGGCATGCCGGGGCCTCTGCGTGGAATCGGTTCGGCGTTGTATCAATCGCTGTCGCTATTGGTCTACGCGTACGCGATTCATTTCCTGGCCGAGGCGGTCGGACCGATCCGCAGCGGGCTTTATCTGGCGCGTCCTCGCCTTGAAGAGGCTTCTCGATCGCTGGGGCACGGTCGGTGGCAGACGTTTTTTCAGATCACGCTGCCGCTGATGCGACACGGGGTCATCGTGTCATTGGTATTGGTCTTTATTTCGTGCATGAAGGAACTGCCTCTGACCATGATCCTGTCGCCGACGGGTACGCAGACGCTGGCGATGGCGGTGTGGTCGAACACCGAAGAGGTGTTGTACGATCGTGTCGCGCCGTATGCGCTGGCGATCATGCTGATCTCATCGGTGCTGGTGGGCATCTTGCTGATGCGTGGACGAGAAAATAACTGACCGAAAAACAATGGCTTTACTCAGCGTTCAAAACCTGACCAAGCGATTCCACGTCGACCACCCGGCCGCGGTCGATGGCGTCTCATTCGACGTACAACCGGGGGAGATCCTCGTGCTGCTGGGCCCCAGCGGGTGCGGCAAGACGACTGTGTTGCGCATGATCGCGGGGTTTGAACACGCCGACCGTGGCTCGGTTCGGTTTGACGGTCAAACGCTGACGCAAGCGGGCGACACGCCGAAGCACGTTCGCCCCGAGCACCGCAACATCGGCTTTGTCTTTCAGGACTACGCGCTGTTCCCACACATGTCGGTCATCAGGAACGTCATGTACGGCCTGCATGGGAAAAGGAGTGATCGGCGAGTGCGTGCCTTGCAGGCACTCGATCTCGTGGGCATGACCGATTATGCCGAGCGTCGTCCGCACGAGCTATCCGGCGGACAGCAGCAACGCGTGGCTTTGGCGCGATCGTTGGGGCCTTCGCCCCGATTGATCCTGCTCGATGAGCCTTTCAGCAATCTCGACGCGAGCCTCCGTGAGAACACGCGACAGGAGATGCGCAAGCTGCTTCACGAGCAAGACATGGCGGCGATTCTCGTTACGCACGATCAGGAGGAGGCGCTGTCGTTTGCCGACCGCATCGCGGTGATGTCAGCCGGTCGGATCGAACAGGTGGGCGCGCCGCGAGATGTCTACGAACAGCCAACCAGCGCCTTCGCCGCCACGCTTCTGGGGAGAGTCAACCTGTTGCAGGTGAATGCGAACGGATGCGAAGCGGATTCGATTCTCGGTCGCCTGCGCCTGGATCGAGAGGTGCACGGGCCGATTACGGTTGCGATTCGCCCCGAGCACATCCTGCTATCCGATCCATCTGAAGCCAACGGCGTTCATGGGACGGTCGTAAGCCAGGATTACAAGGGGCACGATCTGACCTATCGCATCCAAGTGGATGAACAGATCGTGACGGTGCAATCGGACTGTCGTACAACGTATCCTGAGGAAGCATCGGTTGCTTTGCGTGTGGTCGCCGACGCGGTGGTTCTACCAGCAAAATGAGAATGAATGTATGAGCCATGCGAAGACTGTTTAATGGCTCTACAAAAACAACAAGCCCCGCAGCACGACACGACGGGGCATTGTTTCCTTTACGAACGGAGACCTCCGGACACCGTTCGAACTTCATCTGTCTGGCGTGAGCCGGTGTCGAGGTATCGTGAGGCTTGGATAGGGGTTTTGCGTCGTATTGCGGTTAATCATGCGATGCCCGGATCGCGTCCGTATCCGCTGAGCAAGACTATTATGCCGGCGGCTGGTTCCAAACCGACCAGTAGTACTTGAGGTCCTGGATCATCTGGTGGAACCGGTCGAAATCCAGCGGCTTGGTGAGGTAGCTGTTGGCGTGGCGCAGATAGGCCTTGGCGCGGTCCGCCTCGGCCTCTGAACTGGTCAAGACGACGACCGGAATGGATCGCAGATCCGCGTCTTCTTTGAGTTGAGCAAGGACTTCGTGACCGTCCAGTTTAGGTAGCTTCAGATCGAGCAAGATGACGTCGGGACGCCCCCGATCTTCGTAGGGCGCTTCCCGGCGTACGTAGCAGAGCGCCGCGGCTCCATCGAGCACGTGATCCACGGTGTTGGCGATTCGATTGTCTGCGAGTGCCATCTGAACAAGGTTGGCATGGTCTTCGTCATCCTCGACCAGCAGGAAGTGAAGGGGTTTGGTGTTACTCATGTCTCCGGTCCTTTCTAGATGCGTCTCTTATGCTGCACTGGATTTCAAACAGGTTTTTGGCAGGGCCAACCAGAACGTCGTGCCCTGGTTGATTTCGGACTCAACCCAGACACGCCCGCCGTGCCACTCGATTGCGCGGCGAACGATTGTCAGGCCGACCCCCGTCCCCTGACTCGAGCCTTCGAGTTTTTGGAACAGGCCGAAGATCTTGTCGTGATACTCTTTCGAGATGCCCGGGCCGTCATCCTGAACGAAGAAGCGGACCTCACCGTCGCTGAGTTGTGAACCCACCCGGATCGTTCCGCCATCGTCGCTGCGCCCGTATTTGATGGCATTGGACAACAGGTTCTGCATGATCTGCCGGATGCGGACCTTGTCCGCCACGATGATGGGCATCTCGTCTTCGACGCGGATTTCGAGGTTTGCTTCGGTGAGCAGTACGGTTGAATCCTCGGCAAACTCACGAGCCAGCTCGCTGACGTCCACGGGTTCGGGCTCGTTGATGGCCCGACCGATTCGACTGAGTTCCAGCAGGTCGTCGATCAGTTCCCGCATGTGATCCGCGGCGCGCTGCATGCGGGCGATCGAATCGTCAATCCCTTTCTTGTTGTCCGCCTCGACCTGCTTGCCGAGTTGTTTCAGGTAGCCGAGGAACGTGATCAGCGGGGTCTTCAGGTCATGGGAGGCGGCGTAGGCGAACTGCTCCAGTTCCTCGTTCGATCGTGCCAGGCTGATATTGGCTTGATTCAGCTCGGCGGTTCGTTCGGTCACCTTGTCTTCGAGCTGCTCGTTGGCTTGTTCGATGATGTCGCGTGCGGCGTTGGCATCGGTGACATCGACACAGGTGCCGATCATCTCAGTGGGCCGGCCATCCAGGTCTCGGACAAGCAAGGATTGGGTACGGAGTACCCGCTCGGTTCCATCCGGCCAGTTCACGCGAAACTCCACGTCATACGCCGGTCCGTCCGCCAGCGCCGCTTGAATCGCCTCCTCGGTTGCGACAAGGTCATCGGGATGCACCAGCCGCCGCCATGCTTCGTATGTTCCCTCGAAGGTGCCCGGCTCTAAACCGAACAGTCGCTGCAGGGCATCGTCCCACTCAACGGCATTGGTCCGGATATCCCAGTGCCACGTCCCCAGCAGACCGGCGTCGAGCGCCAGGCGCAGCCTCTTTTCGTTGACAAGTGACAGCTTCGTCGCGTTTTGTGCGATCTGACTGAAGCGAATGAGCAGCATGAACAATGCCGAACCGATGATTCCCCCGAACAAGACAACCGAAGGTAGATGGGTGTTAAACTCCTCGATCATGGCTATGCTCGGCGCCACGTGGACGCGCCAGGTCGCGTTGCTGATCTGGATGTCCACTTCTTCGTACCACCCTTTGGCGTCTACCCGATCATCGATTGTGTGTGCATAGATTAGATCGGATTCCTCAAACAGTTTGAGCGTGTAGCCCCCCCTGGCTTCCTTGTTCATCACGGGGGCGAGCAGTTGATTCAGTCGAACCGACCCCAGCAGGTAGCCCTCAAACTCGTCACCAATATAAATGGGCACCACGATCAGGAAGCCTTTGCCTCCCTGAGACAGATCCGAAGTTCGTGTGAAGGAGGTGCTTCGTTCCTGTTTGGATTCAAGCAGCGTGTTTCGACTTGTCGCCTCGAATAGCCCCTGTAGGTTCTGGGCGCGGTGCGTGTCGGTGTCGGGCACGATCCACCGCATGGTCATCTTCGGCCCCACCCAAGCGACGGCTTGATAACCCAGCCGGGAATCCGTGTACGTCACGGCGTCTTGCGCCCATCGCTCTTTGGGTGCTCCCCCGACTTGCTCCCAGCGGCGCGCCATGCGTTCGAGCGATTCGATGCGGGGCTGGATACTTTCGCGTATGTCATGGGCCAGCGATTGGGCCTCGCGTATCGCCATTTGGTGAATCTGCCGCTGTTCCTGGCGGAGCAGCGCCTGCGAGACGGTCCACGCCACCAAGATGCAGAGGACCCCGATGGGGATTGGCAGCCAGTGATTGTACTGACTGGGGTCTGTCTTCTGTTCCGTACGAATCGAGAGAACCGTGATTCCGGTACCTAAGCCAATGAATGCGATCGCGGTGTGCACGGCCATGCGAGTCAGGTGACCCCATCCATAAGCGGCCTCAAATTCGAGGAGATATCCGGAGAACGCGACGAGCCCGAGTGTGGTGATGAGAAGGCCGAGCGATCCCATTCCAATCGTGTATTTGAGTGACGGCGTCTTCCGGATAGCGTATATCAACGCGGCGCCGGTTAGCGTGAAACAGAGGGCGGTATTTGGCGCCATGCGGCCGGGGTGTGAGGTGAGGGTGGTGATGTAATGCTCCATGAACAGCTGATCGATGCCCAGGGCCACCGCAAAGGCGTATTGAAAGAGCGTCAGAATGCCGAGCAAACACACGAAAGCACCGCACAAGATGGATACGCGACGCCATCGGGAGTCGATAAAAATCAGGCCGATGCCGCTCAACAGCATGCCGAGCGCCGTATTGAATTGCATCGGAACCAGGGAAGGATGGATCTGGACGAGCATCTCGTCACGGATAGACCAGCCGATGATGACCAGCGCGCCCACGAGAATACCGAGCCCTCCCGCGAGAATCGGGATCAAGCTCAGATACCGTTCGATTGATCGGTAACGCATCACGCCCCCGGCCCCATGCTTGGTAGTCGATCGAGTGTAGACGTCCCGGTACGAGAATAGGGTACAGACGACATCGTGCACAGTCCTCCGTGACCCGTCTTGACCCAATTACAGATTAGTCGACTCGGCAAGAGATTGGAACTCGAAAAACGCCAAAAGCTATCAAATACGGACCACATAAACCGTGACTTGTGTGAGGTGTTCGGTTTGTAGGGAGTATTCAGGCTCCGGGGCGGGGTAAACCTCGAAGTTTCCTTGACACAACTCATCCCTCTTCATGACCTGTCCGATTCAGTGAGTGGTCGGGCGGATCACCGGTGGGAGCCGCCGCTCATGAATCACGTCTTGGATCACAATCCGATAAGAATCCTGGTCGCCGAGGACAACGAAAGCCACCAGCACCTGCTGCTGCTGAACATTGTCGATCAGCAGGCCGGCGCCGAGGTCAGGGTGGTTTCAAAGGGTGCCGATCTGTTGGATTGTGTACGCCGGGACAGCTATGACTGCGTGGTGATTGACTTCAATTTACCGGACTTCCGGGCCGATGAGCTGGTCCAGCAAGCCGCGGAGCATCTGACCGCCACGCCCGTCGTCATTGTCTCATCGAACACGGATCAGAGCATCGTGATCGACAGCTTCCGAAGCGGCGTGGTCGATTTCGTGCCCAAGGAAGACGCGATGGTCGGCGACGCGCTGTGGCGGAGCATCGAGCACGCCATCATGGAAACGCGGCGTCTTAACAAAGAGCGGCGTGAACAGGATCGACGAGAAAGATACCTCGCGAGGCTGGCGGAATCCGATCAGCTGACGGGTTTGTTTAATCGGCGGTACTTCGAGCGGTGCATCGAAGAGGGGCGATGGGACAACGACCGCCGCAAGACACTCTCGGTGGTCATGCTGGATATCGACCACTTTAAACAGGTTAACGACACGCATGGCCATCACGCGGGTGACGACACGCTCTGTCAGACCGCCGACTTTATTTTGAGTCAAATTGACGGTTCGGATGTGATTGTCCGGTGGGGCGGCGAGGAGTTCGTCATCATACGACCTTCCGCGTCCCTGGTGGATAGCATGATTTGGGCCGAGCGCCTGCGGCGACTCATCGAGCACCGCGGCATCCGCCTGGCGGACCAGATGATCAGCATTACCGTGAGCACGGGTGTCCATGAGTGTCACGTCGACGAGCTCAGCCGGGGCGCCATCGATCGTGCCGATAACGCGATGTATCTGGCGAAATCCCGGGGGCGTAATCAGGTATGCACAAGCCTGATGGCGGATATGTGGAAGCACGCGTGTGCGACTTGTGAGAATCACGAGCTGGAACCGCTTGAGAAGTTTGAACGCTTCATCAAGGCGGCATCGCCCATGATGGGGGTGATCCAAAAGAACCACACGACCGAGCACGCCGAGCAGGTCGCAACGATGGCTCGTGAGATCGCCAAAGTCCTCAAGCTGCCCGACGATCTTCAAAACCAGATTCATGCCGCGGGGCTGTTGCACGATATCGGTAAGTGCATGATCCCCGAAGCAATCCTGGCTAAACGGGGCCGCCTGACGCTCATGGAGCGTGCCATCGTGAGCAAGCACGCCGAGTTTGGAGCGGAGACCGCGGAGGTATTGGGTTTCGATAAGCAGATCTGCCGCTTCATCAGGGAGCACCACACGCGGTACGACGCGATGGAGTCGAATAACGAGTCCGAAGAGCACGTGGCACACATCGGTTCGCGCGTGCTCTGTGCGACCGATGCGTTAGTCACGATGATGACCTGTCGGACCTATCAGTCTCCTAAATCGCTTGTCGAAGCGTTGCGAGAGCTGCGGCAGGAAAAGGATCGACAGTTCGATCCGGATGTTGTCAACGCGGCCCATTTCATCGAGTCCCTCTTCTCATTGGCCGCTTGATTGCTTGACATAGAAGGCATGAGATCGCATCTCATGCAGCCGGGGAAGACGAGGTTGAAACGTCTTCACGGCTGACTTAAGCCCACCCGCTTAAGTACGTGTGCCCTCCACCTGCGAACGTTTCTTCGTTCGCGATGGCCGACCGGCCGAGCGTTCCGCTCAAAAACGTTTTTCACCTTTAACAATCTATCGCTACGAAGGAGTTCCAAGATGTCACGAAACAACACGCACATGAATCTGCGGCGCGCCGTCCGGTGGGAGTGCGACCGTATCCCCGTCAACTGGGAGCGCGAGAGCAAGACGCACCGTCGATCGGGCTGGATGTTCGATATCTCAGCGATCGGACTGGGCTATCTCACCTCTCAATCCGGAGCCCCCAATCGTGGGGATTTCATTCAGGTCACACCCAGGAGGAGTTCAGACACGATCGCGTGCCGCGTGGTGCGTGTGGATCGGTATCACGAAGGCTTGTGCCTGGTGGGTTGTGAGCGTATCGACATGGCCGAGTCGGCCGTGCGACCCGCCCCGAAACCCAAGCGAGATCGTGCCCGTATCCGCCACCGTCCTCGCCGATACGTTGCCGCGGCTGCTTAAACCTTGAACCCTTCCTATCGCATCACATTTGATGCTGCTCATCGCGGTCGGGGTGTAGCCGCCTCGGTCGCGTTTAATCCTCACAACGTCCGCGTGCCTGGCTAGAGCAGGCAAACCACTCCACTTAATCCAACTCGTTCGGGAGACACGCCATGTCTAAACAGAACTATAGCAATATCATTGATCGGGTCGTGTTCAAGCTGCACCACGCTGTTCAATCGCCTTGGGCCTGGTTGGCACTCGGCGTGCTCATCGGCTGCTTCTGCAACAAGGCCGCGAAGTAATCGTGTTCGGTTCCGCAAAACAGCTAGCCCCATGTCACCAGGTACACGGGGCGTTGCGTTTCCGTTTCGGAACGGAGAGGGCGGGATTGAGTCATCGGTCCTTCGGGCCTCGACTGATCCTGTGGGCACGAACTCGCGTGGTGCCGCAGCGCGGCACGCGTGTTCTTATCCCACCCATCGGAATACGCAAATCGGCGACCGCGCGGGTCGCCGTTTGACGTAAGCGGAGAGGGCGGGAGACGAAAGGGTGCGAATCGCGAAGGTTCTGAAAACGCTTCGTTTAAACCTTAAGTCGTCGAATCGCAAAGAGTTGGATCGTCTCGTTGATGTGCGTTGTTGCACGGTTTATTACCGTCTTGCGATGAAGATTGAGGGCAACTTTGGCGCACGAAGCAGGCGACTCGCCCTCATGAATGAAATCACAATCCATCCGGGTTTTAATCCGCATCGCTCGCATGAATTGAATATAAATATTTAATCAAAAATAAGATATGATTACGACGCGCAGCCATTGATGGTGCTGAAGAGGGGGTAAACTTCTGTTTGACAACATGATTAAGGTGCTATACTATTTTGCTGTGGAAACGAACGAAGACTTCATCAAGGCCACGATCCGCCAGCTCCTGCGGTTTGCGAACAAGTATTCGCGCATCGAGAAGCTGCCCATACCCGTCGATGACGACCTGGAAATCACAACGAAAGAGGCCCACACGATCCAAGCGATCGGCGAGCGCAAGCAGATGAGCGTGACCGACGTGGCGAACCACTTCGGCGTCACCAAAAGCGCAGCCTCCCAGATGGTGACAAGGCTTGAAAACAAGGGTTTTTTAAGCAAAACCCAGGCTCCGCACAGCAACAAAGAGCTTGACCTATCTCTGACGGACCTGGGCTGGCGGGCGTTTCGTGCTCACGAGCGGTGTCATGGCGAGGACATGGCGGGCCTCGTCAAACGCCTGGAGGCGTACCCGCTGCAACAGGTTGCGATCCTGTCGGTGTTGCTGGAGGCCATCGACGCGGTGATGGACGAACGGCTTGGTGAGAACTGATTTTTTTGCCTCTTGGTTTAGCTACTTAATCATTTTTCCTTCACTGGAGACCAAATAATGAGATCTGTGGTGAGAAACAGATCACGCCTCGTGATCGGGTTGAGCGGCGGTGCGGCCCTTGTGCTGGCAGCCTGCGCCCTCGTGTTGTTCGGCAAAGACACACAGGCCGTTGAAGCACCGGCGTCGCAAGCCGTTGCCGCACGCCCGATACCAACCGCCGTGGTGCGAGCGGCGCCCGCCGGTTACGAGCGAACCTTCCCGGGAAACGTCAGGGCAAACCGGCGGGTTGAGTTGGCCTTCTCGGTGCCCGGCTTGTTGGATCAACTTAACGCCGAGGAAGGGCGCCGCATCCGGCAAGGCGAGGTGATCGCCAAGTTGGACGAGCGCGATTACCGGTA
>JANQJT010000233.1 GCA_028281485.1 Phycisphaeraceae bacterium | reverse complement strand
GTTTATTCTTCGGAAGCCTCGGGGGCCTCTTGCACGGCCTCCGTCTCGGCGTCGCCGGCCTCGGCACGGGCGATCTCGGCCTCACGCTTGAGGATGTCCTTGGTCTTGGCCGCGTGCTTCAGGCCGCGGGTGCGGTCCGGCAGACGGCGGGCCTTGCCCACACGGTCGCGGAGGAAGTAGAGCTTGCTGCGACGGGCCTTGCCGTGACGGACGATTTCGATCTTCGCCACGCGGGGGCTGTGCAGCGGGAACACACGCTCGACGCCCTGGTTGGCGACGATGCGGCGGACGGTGATGGTCTCGGTCAGACCGCTGCCGGCCCGGGCGATGACCACACCGGTGAAGACCTGGACGCGTTCCTTGTCGCCCTCGATGATGCGGACGTGCACGTCGACGGTGTCGCCGACGACGACCTCGGGCAGGTCGGCCTTCAGCTGGCCGGCTTCGATCTGATTGATAATCGCGTTGCTCATGGCTGTTGTCCTTCGTGGCGGCCGTCGGGGCGCCGTTTTACTTCTTGTCCTCATCTGCGAGCAGGTCGGGTCGGACGCGTCGCGTCGTTTCCCTCGCCTGCTGCCTGCGCCAGCGTTCGATCTCGGCGTGGTCGCCTCCGATCAGCACGTCGGGCACGGGCATCTCGTTCCACACGCGCGGGCGTGTGTAGTGCGGGCAGTCCAGCAGCCGATCGGCGCCGGGGCTGAACGAGTCCTGGTGAGCGGACTCATCGTCGCCCAGCACGCCCGGGATCAGCCGGACCACCGCGTCGATCAGCACCATGGCGGGCAGCTCGCCGCCGGACAACACGTAGTCGCCGATGCTGATCTGTCGGGGCTCGAGTCGCTGAATGACCCGCTCGTCGATGCCCTCGTAATGGCCTGCGATCAAAAGCAGTCGCTCGGCCCCGGCCAGCTCCTCGGCGATCTTCTGATCGAAGGGCCGGCCCTGCGGCGACAGTAAAATGCGGGTCGCCCGCCGCGTATCCTGTTTTTCCACGGCCCCGACCGCGTCCCAAAGCGGCTGACAGGCCATCACCATCCCCGGCCCCCCGCCGAACGGTCGATCGTCGACCTTGCCGTGTTTGTTGGTCGTGTACCGACGGATGTCCGTCAGGTGGTATTCGACCTTCTCGGCGGCCTGGGCCCGGGCGAGGATGCTCGCGCCCAGCACGCCGGTGAACATCTCCGGAAACAGCGTCAGCACATCGATGCGCATCACACGCTCCCGACTTGCCGCGTCAGGCGGTCGGCAGCGTCTGGTCTTCGACCTTCTTACCCGGCGTGGGGTCGAGGCCCTGCTTCTTCAGCAGGGTCGCGACGGTCTCGCTGGGCTGGGCGCCGACGCTGATCCAGTAGGCGCAGCGGTCGAGCTTCAGCTCGGTCTGCTTCGATTCGTCCTCGATGAGCGGGTTGTGCGTGCCCAACTCTTCGAGCACGACACCGTCGCGCGGCTTGCGCCCGTCTACCGAGACCACCCGGTAGAAGGGGCGATGCGTGTTGCCCATGCGTTTCATGCGCAGTCTGACGGCCATGCGGCGTCTCCAAAAAGCGTTGATGGCTTGCGTGTTCCGTACCTCCTCCAAACAGCAGCCGGTGCTAAGCACACAACAGCCACCGCGGAGAATCGAGCAATATACCGAGGTCCCCCCCCACCGACAAGCCCAAAAACGGCCCATCGGGCCCCAATTTCAGTGTCGAAGCCTCATATCAGGCCGTCACACCGGCGATCGTGGTTTTTCGCCCGTCAGGGCCAACCGGTCAGTGGGTGCCCTGATCGGCGAGCCAGCGTTCGGCGTCGATCGCGGCCTTGCAACCCATGCCCGCGGCCGTGATCGCCTGGCGATAGACGTGGTCGGCCACGTCGCCGGCGGCGAAGACACCCTCGACGCTGGTCGTCGAGCGGTACGGGTCCTTGAGGATGACGTAGCCGGTCTCGTCGGTCTCGAGTTGGCCGTCGAGGAATCCTGTGATGGGCGTGTGGCCGATCGCGACGAACAGCCCGCCGACCTCGACGTCGCTTTCCTCGCCGGTCTGGGTGTCCTTGAGGCGCATGGCGGTGATGACGTCGTCGCCGAGCATATCGAGGACGGTCTTGTTCCAGAGGATCTCGATCTTGGGATCGTTCTTGGCGCGGTCGGCCATGATCTTGCTGGCCCGCAGCTCGTCGCGTCGGTGCACCAGGTAGACCTTGGAGGCGAACTTGGTCAGGTACGTGGCTTCTTCGACAGCCGAGTCGCCGCCGCCGATCACCGCCAGGGGCTTGTCACGGAACATCGGCAGCGCGCCGTCGCACACGGCACAGGCGCTGACGCCGCCGCCGGACTGCGCCAGGCGTTGCTCGTTTTCCAGGCCCAGCCAGTTGGCCTTGGCGCCGGTGGCGATGATGACCGCCTCGGCGTCGACCGCGTAGCCGTTGTCGCCGGTGACGTGAAACGGCCGCTTGGACAGGTCCACGCTGGCGACGTTCTGAAACATGCTGAACAAACCGCCGGGCAGATCGTCTGCGGTCTTGATCCCATCATCGGTGACGACGCGGGTGCCGAAGCGCATAGCCTGGTTGAACAGGTCCTGCATCATCTCCGGTCCGGTGACGGCGTTGGGGTAGCCGGGATAGTTTTCCACATCGGTGGTGAGCATCAGCTGCCCGCCGGGGACGAGGTCCTTGCTCACGGCCCGGCCGGGGAAGACCAGCGGGCTGAGGTTGGCGCGGGCGGCGTAGATCGCGGCGGTCCAGCCGGCGGGGCCGGAACCGATGATGACGACTTTTTCTTTGGGGTTTTCAGTCATGGCGTGCGATGATAGCAATGAGTGTGTTGAGTGTCTTGCGGACGGTTTCGGTTGCTACAATGGATGCGACACCCGCAAGCAAGGTTACCGCAGGGACCGATATGAGCCGAATGCAACCCTCTTCGTACGACATCGAACGCACGACCGGGCAGTGTGCCATGACCGAGCGGCCCATCGAGCCGGGCACCGCCTACATGGCCACCCTGATCGAAGAGGGCGAGGAGCTGAAGCGGGTGGACGTGAGCCTGGAAGCGTGGGAGGCGGACAATCGGCCCCAGGCGATCTTCAGCTTCTGGAGGGCGGTCGTGCCGATGCCCAACGAGAAGCGCAAGGTGTTTGTCGACGACGAGGTGTTGATGAACCTGCTGCGTCGCCTGGAAGACGCCACACAGCCGCAGCGTATCACGTTCCGTTTCGTCCTGATGCTGATCCTGATGCGCAAGAAGCTGCTGCGTTACGACGCGACGGAGAACCGCGAAGGCGAGGGCGGCGAGACCGAGTCGTGGTGGAAGCTGACGCCGAAGCTCGACCTGAGCAAGGGGCCGCTGGGCAAGTGGTCCGACAGCGAAACGATCGAGGTGCTCGATCCGCACCTCAACGACGAGCAGGTGATCGCGGTGACCGAGCAGCTCGGCGAGATCCTCAACGCGGAGCTGTGATGCGATGAAACGACTCGGCCGACTGCGGCTTGTCATTGTTTCGGTGCTGCTGGTGTCACCGGTCGCCTGTGAGCAGAGCAAGGACATCCTGCCCGACCTCGACCTGCCCGCCCCGCCGCCGGCCGAGAAGCTCATCGAACTGCAGAACGCCAACGCCGAGCCCATCGACCAGCTCTACACCCGTGCGGTCGTGAAGATCACGTGGCACGACGAGAAAGACAAGAAACGCTTTGAAGAGGCCGACGGCCCGCTGATCTATCGTCGGCCGACCGACCTGGCGTTGGCGCTGGGCAAGCTGGGTGAGACGTGGTACTGGCTGGGCAGTGACGATGAGCGTTTCTGGATCCTCGACCTGCACAGCGATCCGCGTGTCGCGCACGTCGGCTCGCACGCGGTGGCACAGGCCAATCCGCAAGCCAGCCCGCTGCCGATCCGACCCGACGACCTGGTCGTGCTGATGGGGGTCGGCAAGCTGCCGCGGGTCGAAGGCCTGACCGTCGAGCTGACCGACAAAGGGTACCTGTTGCGTTACCCGCCCGACCCGGCACGCAACGGCGTGCGTCGCGAGGTGACGATGGACGGGCTGGCCCGCATCGTGCGCGTCGTGCTCTACGATCGCCGCGGCGAAGTCCTCGCCGACGCCAAGCGGATCAACCCCTTCCGCATGGAAATCCGCGAGCTGCCTTTCGAGCAGCAGCCCTGGTTGGCCCGCAACACCATCATCGAAATACCGACGCGTCGCAGCACGGTCGAGATCTTCATGCCCCGCACCACACGCGGCAAGGACAAGGTGCGCGACGTGCAGTTTGACTTCGACAAGCTCGTCAAGGTCCAGCGGATCGAACAGATCGAGAACCTCGACGAGCGACGCTAACGGCATGTGCGGTCGCATCGCACATGCGGTATCCTCCCAGCCGTGAGACGCCCTTTGCCCTTATCCCGCCTTGCCTGGCTTGTCCTGCTGATCGTCGCCCCGTGCGCCCCGGCCCAGGAACCGGTCCAACCCGAACCGCTGGATATCCCCCCCCAATACCTGTCGCCGCAACTGTTCGCCGACGCCGATGCGCAGCAGCTCTGGGTCCTGCACCGACCCGAGGGCAACGGTTTTCGCCTGCTGCATCAGCCCGAGCGTGCGACCGACAATACGCTCTATGAAGACAAGTCGCTGACCCGCAAGGTCGGTCGACCGATCGCGCTGGCCGCGATGAAGGACCGCGTCTTCATCGCCTTCGGCGACCGCACCACGCAACGCTACATCTACAACTACAACACACAGATCGAGCAACCGGTCTACACGCTCAAGCAAACGCCCCCGCTGCCGACCGATACAACACTCATCGACTGGGAAGCGGCGCAGTGGAATCCGATCGCGCTGGTCTTGCGCGAAGCGGAAGACACCGAGCCGACCGTGCAAATGCTCAGCCCGCAGGCCGGCCAGTGGCAACCGGTCGCACTGCCCGACGGTGTCACGCCGGACGCACACCCGCAATTGGTTGTGCTCGATCGCGACGCGGGTCGGCTGGCGATCGTGACCCAGCGCAACAGGCGGTTGACCATCCACCGCAGTCTGGCCGACGGCTGGACCGACGAAACCTACACGCGCGACACCTCCGACCCACCCGACGCGGCGATCTGCGTCTCCGGCCACGTGGTCATCCTCGACCACCTCACCGAGCCGTTGCGCCTCAAAGCGACGCTGCTGTATCCCGACGGCCGGGCGCTCGACGCCGGCGAGCTGCCGTTGCCTAACAGCCCCTCGGTCTTGTGGGACGCCACCGCCGAGGCCGACGGCATCACCGTCATCGCACGCGACATCGAGAACCGTTTCTACCACATCCATCGCACGATCGGCCTGTCACCCAACACCTCCACCGAACCGCTGCATGTGACCGGCTGGCCCCGGCCTCACATCGCGCTGCAGCTGTTTCCGATGCTCATGCTGCTCATCATGGCGATGACCATCGTGACCATCTGGCGACGCGGTCAAAAGCCCGACGAGATCAAGCTGCCCGACGACGTGATGCCCACGCCGCTGGGTAAACGCTTCACCGCCACGCTCATCGACCTGTCGCCGCCGGTGGTCGTGGCGATGGTCCTGTTCGGCATCTCCAACCCGATGGAGGTCTTGGCGCACTGGCCCAAGTTCGAACAACCCTCGAGTGCCATGCTGCCCGGGTTTGTGGTGATCGGCCTGACCGTGCTGCACACGGCGATCAGCGAGGCGCTGACCGGGACGAGCCTGGGCAAGCGATCGCTGGGCTGTCGCGTGATCACGACGGACGGCCACCGGCCGAGCGTAGCGGCGGTGCTGCTGCGATGTGGGCTGAAGGCGGTGGAACTGATCATCTACCCGCTGCTGCTGTTTGTGCTGCTCAGCCCGCTGCGTCAGCGGATGGGGGATGTGGCCAGCCGCACGGTGGTGGTCAACCCCAAGGACGATCCACAGGACGGCTCGGCCGATAAATCATCCTGATCCAGGGGTTTGCCGGGGCTGGACCGGGCGACTAAACTGCCCGGTCTCAACGCAGCCGACGGGGTGTAGCGCAGCTTGGTTAGCGCGCCTGACTGGGGGTCAGGAGGTCGGAGGTTCGAATCCTCTCACCCCGATTTCGGGAAAAGAAACAGTGCCCCGTAGTACCAGTGCTACGGGGCATCTTCTTTTTACAGATCAAATCATGAAATCGATCCGGCGGGGATTGAAACGCGGTATAAGCCCGCTAGATCCCACCACCTGACATGACGGGTTTATTGCGTTCGCCATCGCGGGAGGAGCCGCTGTCTAAGAGGCGTTGGTAGTGCCGGGCCGCCTGCTGATTACCCTTCTCTGTCGCCTCGGCCAACTTCTTCTCGATGCCCGCACGCCAATCCTGGTCACGCTCCCTTTGCTCTCGGTCCTCAGCAAGTTTCTGCGCTTGCGTCACGCCGGCGAGGTACTTCTCTAAGCGATCCAACTCTTGCTCCGCCTTTTCACCTTCGAACGTGGGCCTGATGCTGCTCAAGAAGCTCTGCCCCTCGACGGCATGGCCGGTGTAGCCGTACGCCTTGGCGATCTGATCCACGACCTCCAGCCGCGCCGCCTCGGACTGCGCCGCTGCCAGTGCCTGGTCGAGATAACGCTTGCCGCGCAGGCGGTTGAGCTCGCTGTAATTCGCGTCCACGTAGCTGGCCAACGCCCGGGCAATGTACCAGCGTGCCAACACGTCGCCCTGGTGCCCCCCCACTTCCAACTGATCGTCGAGGCGATTCATGTAGTCGTCATACTGCCCGTGCTCACGGTGTGCCCTGGCCATGATGAGCGATACGGCCGGCGTGGGACCAGCCTTCGCCTGCTTCATCGTCTCAAACAAACGCTCACGCTGCTGAGGGGTTTGAATCAGCCACGCGACGCCTCGGTTCCGCCAATAGACGGGGTGTTCTTCGAGTTCCCCGCGGGCCGCCTGCTCGATGACGTAATCGGCGATCGCCTGGGCCGCCGCATGATTCATGCCATGACTTCTCATCTGGAAGCCGATCACCGCTAGTTCCTCGATAGTCCACTGCCGCGACTGCATTGCCGCGAGCCACAGATCGACAACAGGCGTATCCTTCACAGACTCGTCACCGAGGTGGGTCAGGGTTTTATCGATCGTTTTCACGTCGATCGCGCTCAGGTAAGGCAGCACCTCACGATTGTCCACCCACTCGGCCTGCATCCGCTGGATCAACTCGGCCTTGCCTCCATCGGAGACCTGATTGGCAGCCATCCCGATATACCGCGTCATCTCGCGAGGCGCGGTGGCCTTCCAGCTGATCTGGCCGGTGTTGATCCGCCGCAACAGCTCGAGTTCGACCTGGTCCTTCGCGCGAACGACGTCGTCCTGGCCGTTGGCGTGCTTACCCAGGAAGCGATTGAGCGTACGCATTTGCGGGCTGGGTATTGTGTCGAGCCTGTTAGCGTGATTCAGATTCCGGACGATGTGCCCGCAGGCATCGCTATCGGTCATGCCCATTTCCCGAGCGGCGAAGACAACCTCTAACGCCACACGGGAATCGATGGACTCCCACCTTGAAGCATCGGACAAAAACGCTTCGCGGAGCTCACCCAACGCCTCGGCTCGCTCCTGCGTGTTCATCCACGAAGCAGCCAAACGGATCAGCTGAACACGGACCAGGTCGTCTTGCCCCGTGATCCATTGCGGGTCGGCTTCGACTCGTTCTCGGATGTACTGTGCCATCTGCCTGAAGGTGGCTTCCAGGCGAGCGCCACCCCTTTGCCGCATCGGGCGCAACAGCGTGTAGATGTCCGCCAGGTCCCGCTGGCTCGCTCCACGCCAATGGCTCGCGTTCGTGTACCAGGGGATCACGTGCTGACTGGCGAAGTCGCCGTAGGAGGGAGAGATGCGGATCATCACACGCCAGAACCGCACCGCTGTCGCGTGATCCAATTCCACGAGTTGCGTCTTGTCATCAGTCAGGAATCGTGACTGCAGGCGGTCGTACAACGTGGCGCGATTCAGATGAATACCGTCTTGGACAATAGCCGCTTCAGCCGCAGCTACGACCTCAGAAGCCGATTGCGATTGCCGCGCCCCGGCATCCGCTATCACCGTGTAGTTATTACCATCCGCCCCATCACCTGCCGCAGTCAAAACCAACCCCGCACTCATCGCCAGCATTACACCGATTAAAATGGCGGATTGATTCCATCCCACTACCGCTTGGCCACATGCCATGTTCTGTTGCATTACACGTCCCCTGAATATGAATACCCTGATTAGTTCACCGAATCATTATTTCAAATACGGCTGTATGCCCGAGATATTGTCATGCCAACCGCATATCTGATACCAAGTGAAGCGCCTCGCCATTGGCCGCCTACCATTCCCAAGCGTGTCTGGTGCCGAGAATCACTTTCGTAATCAACGCCTCATTGTTGGGCGCAAGTCTGTCAGCGCTTTCCACTACGGCCCATGGTGAGTCTCAATGCATACGACCCACCCTACTTACAACCCATACCCACTGCCAAAGTCTTGAACATTCATCCTGACACCTTTTCTTACCTTATACAAATACATCTCGCACCAGTACCAGGCACAACATAAATGTGAAATATAAGGCCAGGCTTCCATAGCCAAACACAACAAAAAATGCCAATATATATTCGAGAATGACATTTCGTATGTATCGTGCGTTGATCACATCTATAACTTTAACGAGAACAAGGACAGATACTACAATTGATAGAAACCAAGCATCAAAGCGCTTTACACGATGTAATTCTAATTCACGCATAATACTAAACCATTCAGGGAAGCAGTAAATAAGCAGTGGCAATACAACCCAACCGATCACAATCGGTATAATTAACACAACAATCTTGCGTCGCCGACTGACTGGTGGAGCCACCCTGTATTCGTCTGAAGATTTAGGGGCATCAGTCATTGCACTCTTCGCATTCCGCAAGATCTTGTTCCAATTGTGATATCTGATCGACCAGATTAATGATATCTTTCTTTCTGCGTATTAAGTGTAGCTTTGCAGACATTATCTTATCATTAAGATACATGTCAGCCGATAGATTTTCTAGTTCATCCATTACATTATCAACATGCATATCGACGGCTGCCACAACAACCAAGCCGACCATAGCAGGCCCGGTTACAGCAAATGAAGCACTAGAGGTTGCAGCCCAACCCGTCATAGCCCCCGTCCCAGCATGCGTGGCGGTACCCCAATAATTGCCTTCATTGTAATCATTAACAGCTGCAAGACCTTGCATTGCAACACTGACACCCGCCATAAATGGTGCCGCAGTCCCCGCAACAGCTCGTGTCCCTGCTGTGCCAGGTCCTATTTTGTTGGCATACGCAGCTGCAGCAGTGCCAGCACAACGCCAACCCAATCCGAATTCACCAAAACCATCGCCATGGTTGGGATGTGCCCCATTGACCATATCAGCTGTGTTCTTGCCCTCAACCCCAAAGCCACCGAACGAGGCACCTGGTTCCAGAGGCGCCAAGCCTGCTCACATTCTCGATGCAACCGATCTTCGCAGCGCTTTGCTTGCGCCTTCCAAGCCATTTCTCAATGTGATCCTACTTACCAATCACCTCTTCGTCTTCAAATATCTCTCGAATACTAGCCAGAAACGTCTACATGACCGGTGGAACCGTATACCTTGGCAATCCGCCGTACGACCTCCAATCACTTCAAGGACTTACCTTTTTCTTAACAATTTCACCATTCGCAGTAATCGCCAATACATATGCTTCCCACTCTTCCCACCAATGAATATCTGTCCCAACAATCATTATGTCGTCAGGCCCATGCATCGCATGCGTTGATACGACATATTCCCCCTCATCAAGACATTCCTTTATTTTATCCGCATAAATCCTTTTACGCGTATCCGCTGAAACAGATGACAAATATACCAAATATTTATCCCCGGACACAAAATACATTTCTATATCTATTTCAGGCAAACCCAACTGATTAGGAGATGCGTGCAGATATGTCTTAATCGAATTTTTTAGCAAAATTGCTGTATTTCTATCCGAATAATAGCTTCGGCTTTCAACAACACAAACCGTGATCACACCAATTACACTTAGCCCCAAAACGAACACAAAGACTGCCACTGTTGTCGATTTGCTACGCATTTTCCGATAGCCCTCACAGCTGTATCTGTCAGCACAAGGGGAACGCATTTATAACAATTTCAAGACAATACATTTTACTGTTTATATTTGCACGCCGCCGATGAATCAAATGTATTCATCCCGCCACTTGGCCATGTATCCAAATCGCGTTTCGGTTGACCCGCCCCGGTTTTTCGAAAATACAATTCATTCCAATTGTGTGTGTAATTGAATATCCAGCCCTCTTTTTTCGCATCAATTACAGGTACAATTTGGAATAATGGAGTTTGCTCCTTCTCTTTATCTGTAAATGCTTTGGCGTAATCCATGTATGCATCATATGTAGCTTCCTGCCAGGCACCGCATTGATTGCTCATACGTCCAAATGTTGGAAGCGTAAGAAGATTGCCCCAATTCCCACCTGGGCCAAAATTATTATCAGCCATTTCTGTCATAATGTCTATTGCCAAACTTTCAGCAAGATGCTTGGCCTCCTTTTCAATCTGCTTTAGCATATCTGCATCCGGTGTCTCTCCGTCTAGAGCCATCGCTTCAAGAGCCAAATCGACAAGCGACTCCTGTATCGCATCAACTTGGGTTGGAACTGGACAAGACTTGCTCTCCGTATTCTCACTGCAGATATTAGTGCTAATATTTGGATTTACGTATTTTATAGTTTGTGTGGCCGGATCATAATGCTCTACATAACCATATTCCGTGGGATGCCTTGTAGAATCTGGTGAGGGATGCTCAAGCCCACTGGGATCCCACGAACCCAACATTACATGATACCCCGCGTAGGTGTTGAGTCCGTCGGGGTACCCCAGCGGGTCGCGCTGTAGGAAGCATTCGGAGTTGCGGAAGCGGGCGCGGTTGTAGATCAGACCCGTCGTCTCGTCGTGCATCAGGCCCTGGTGGCCGAACTCGTTGAGCCGGAACGCCGCGGCATCCGCATTCGGATATCCCTCCGCCAAACCACCCAGGCTCGCCAGACGCGGGTACATCACGCCCGGGTCGCCCGCGTAGGGGTGTTATTCTTCAACCATATAATCTACAAGATTACGTAATCTGCTACCCATTATTCAATTTCACTGTACACAACCATCTCTATTTGTCTTCAACGACAATTCAGTAACAATTTGGCACCTTCACGTACAGCATCAAACATCAATAGTTCTTGCTCGCTGAATTTTTCGGAGCAAGACTCTTGTACTAAGGCGAGAGCATTTAATGTTTCTGTGATTGCTTCTGATCCAGTTGTCCAGGGATTTCTAAAAAGCCAAGCCAATTCGCTTGCTTCAGGTTCTTTTCCGTATTGAACAAGCATGTCATGTATAACACGCATGTCGTCAAAAAGCTCTTGTATGTTTTTGTATTTTTTTGACATCAATCGGGCATCACAAAAAAATGGAATTGAATAGCGTCGATTTCATTTACGATTTCCAATTCACCCCCTGCATTATTCATAAATGCAGGCGCAGGTCTTGTGATAAAGTTTTCGCCTGGCTTCATAGTGCCACCCATAATGTCGTCCGGCAGCATCATTCCATCTAAATTAGCGGCTCCAAGTTTATCTGCAAATCATGGAGACATTGGATTAAAGTGAGTAAAGAATCGCGCATTTACCCAATTCGTTTAAACGCCATGACAATTTTTCATATTCGTAAACTGTCGCATTGTGAACTGCCTCTGCCAACCCATTTGTATAGTTCATCAAAATTTCAGACTCGACCAGCGCAAGAACAACCGGGCGGCCAGACCACAACAAGGTCAAGACGCACGGTCACAAGTTCGATGGATGGAATTACGATCTTGCTGAAGGATCACTTCTAAGCATCTTCAGGAGGTATTCGCAGGCGTCGTCCTCAGCCGCAAACTCCCTCTTGCCGGACTGCAACCCACGTTCGCTATAGTAGACGGACCACACGCCACCAGAGTAGCCCAGGCAATACCGTTCGTCTGGACATCCACCGTCAAGATCGTAGGCGTCGCGACGAATGCCTTCTGATTCCAACATCTTAGCCAGTTCGGTCTTGTTCATCCGCCAATCCTCTTCAGGTATCCCTGTTCAATTAGCTGCTGTATGTTTGAAGGCATCTCATACTGGGTGCCAAGCCCGGGTTGGTTGAACCATGGCGCAACCGGACCCGCCTTGACATCAAGAGGCTTCAAAATCTCGTAGATATTGTATGGCTTCTCTGCTGCGCCGGGAGGTAAGGCCCTCATCGGGCCCGGGGTGCCCACTGGTGAAGTGAAAGTGCCTCCCTCGAAACCGAATCTATCGATACGAACCCCCGGCTGGAGGGTCTCTGTGACGGGGTTGCCCAAAAAACCTTGATTGGGCGGGTAAAAAGGCTGTATGCGTTGGCCCGCTGGAATCGTGTCCGCAACCGCTCCCCCAACTGGTAGATTTGGCCCAATAGGAGCATCGTATCCAGATGAAGGCCGAGCGCTTGGTGGGGTGGCTCCACTGATTGGGGCAAAAGAGGAGCCGCCTGGACCGCTACCAGTTGTAGAACATTTCGCGCTTGGCGTGGAGCCACTCGAAGCCGAAGTTGCCGCTCTGGTACTACTCGACGGTGAACCAACTATGTCATCCACCTTAGAAATTGCACCAGCATTAGGCATGAAACCAAATGTAGCGGCATTTATCCAGAGACTACCTAAAGCCCACTTTCTTTCCGCTCTAGACGATCCAGGCCCTAAAAGTACCGCAACATCCATCCCTTCACCGACAATGGGAACAAAGCTTGCACCAACCAGCCAGAAACCAACAGCAAATTCCGGGTCACCACCATTCGGATACGGTACATTGCCGCCATGCCCTGACCCTATTCCCGGGCGAACCATTTCAAGGCACATTCCATAGGAATCGCCCTGTCCTCGCATCACATGGTGCGAAGCATAGGTATTGAGTCCGTCGGGGTACCCCAGCGGGTCGCGCTGGAGGAAGCGTTCGGAGTTGCGGAAGCGGGCGCGGTTGTAGATCAGCCCCGTCGTCTCGTCGTGCATCAGCCCCTGGTGACCGAACTCGTTGAGCGGGAACGCCGAGGCATCCGCATTCGGATATCCCTCCGCTAAACCGCCCAGGCTCGCCAGACGCGGGTACATCACGCCCGGGTCGTTCGTGTATGAATCATCACGATCCCCAAAAGTCTGATTGATAATCGCCCTATCCGCCGGCCCCACGGTACCATCGCCGTTCATGTCTTCGTAGTCGTTGACGCCGGTGTCATTGCCCCACTTCAACTTATAAGCGGCGTTGTCTGCGGGGCCCACATCCCCATCGCGATTGACGTCCGCCAGCAATCCCGTGCCGTGGCTGAAAACCAGGCGTTGGCCGTAGGGCGTGTATTCGTAGCGTTCGACCAGTCGGCCGTAGTCGCCCTCGACCAGGCCGATGACGTTGTACTGCGCATCGTGCAGCGCGTAGTAATGCCGCGCCCAGGCATTAGCGGGGTCGGCTCCGTTCGACTCAGACTTAGTGACCGAGACCCGCACCAACTCATCAACGTAGAGCAGGCCCAAGACCTGATGCTTGATGACCTGTTCACTGCCATTCTGTGTTTCAATGATACGGAAGCCGTCGTAGTAGTAATGGAAGGAGTAGTCTTTATTGCCGGAGTTATCGATCTCTTTGACTATCCGCCGACCCAATCCGTCGTAGGTATTCTTCTGCACAATTAAATTGGCGTGGATCGTGCCGGAGCTGTCGCGCCAGGCGCGTTCTACCTTGACCATCCGGTTCCAGGCGTCGTAGGTGTACTTGAACACGCCATCGTAGGTGAGGTTACCCTTGGCATCGTGTTCGAGGTGTTCGCCGTCGCTGGAGCTGGCCGTGTCCAGATCGAACGCCTCGATGACCGCGTCAACCTCGTCGGTATAATCATCATCACTATCCGTATCGAGACGGACGGTGAGGTCGTCGACATAAACCTCGGAATCGGCCAGGAACCCGACTAGTCCGGTAACGTCATTAAACCTAGATCCCCCACCATAAGATCCAATGTAGCAAGCGGTCGTTGAGTTCCAGGTTGCATCTGATGGTTTGGTGTCTTGATTGAGTGCCTTAACGGTTAAATCAGCGCCGTCTCTTGCCACACGAATCCAGACCACGTCGTTGGCGCCCGCGCCGGGGAAGGTGCCGGCAGCGCTATCGGTAACCGCAGCGCGCAACGCCCCCTTCCTTATGACATTGCCGTCGGGGTCCTGGCCCGCCGTGGTCAGGTGACAGGTGACGGCGTTGTAGTCGTCACCGTTGCGGGCGTTAAGTACCACACCGAACGATCGATCGCTGGTCGTGGTCTTGTAGACACGAAAGATCATCTCCACGTTGTCGCCGTAGAGCCCCTTGAGGAGGATGGGCTGGTAGTAGCCCGTCCAGTCGCCAGGAAGCTTGAGCTGGCCGTCGGCGGAAGTGCCCGAGTTGTTGACGATGACGGCGTTAGGGTTCGTGTTGATCCAGCGGCCGGTGGTCTGGGCCACCAGCGCGTTGTCAGCCACGTCGAACCGCTCGAACTCGATCGAGCTGTCTGTGCTGATCAGGCCCACCTTGCCCGAGGGGAAGCCGTCGGTGAACGCGTAGCCGAAGCGTTGGGCGGATTGGTAATCGAGCAGGCCGTAGAGATTGTAGGTGGTGCTCGTGCTGAGCGCGCCCTGATCCAGACTGTTGCCGTGCTGGGTCTTGCTGGTGCCGTCGTAGTAGTACAGGCGGTATTCGACGTTGCCGCTGACGACCTCGGCGACGATCATCCAGTAATCGCTGGAGGACTGGTAGCCGAAGACGAAGCCGGCGTACTCGCCGTTGGCGATGGAGCCGTTGGTGAGCTCGAGCTCGACGCGCGGGCTGTTGGGGCCGATGGCTTCGCCCAGCAGGGCGATCGCCGGATCCGAGCCGGTGGGTGTGGGCGTGGCGACGCCACCGCTGCCCGCCATAGTGGCTCCGGTCTTTACGTAATTACTCGACGTATCGGTAGCAAAGTCCTGTGAGGCTCGGAAGTTGGGGCCCGCGTCGTGGGCAATCACACGGTCGCCTTGCGAATCGCCGAACTCGTTGGCGGCGTTGAACACATCGGTCTGCCAGTCGGTCTGGCCGTGGTCTTTGAGGGCCTTGGCGTTGCCCATCTGATCCAGCGTCCACTCCTGGGCGCGACCGGGCCAATAGGACTCGACATCGTCCTGAGTCGAAGTGATCTCGCCGACCCGGAAGTCGTCCAAGCGGTTCAGGCCGTCGTGGTCGAAGACCTGGGAGTAGGACTTGTAGACGTCCAATTGACGCTCGGCGTAGAGGCGGTTGGACGCCCGGTCGTAGCCATGTTTGATGTGGAAGACATCGGAGGTTGAGACGGGGTTCGTGCCATCGTCATACTCATACGTCCAGTGCTGATCGGTGATCCGGCCGAAGCGGTCGTAGCCATCGTAGGTGCCGGTGGTGCTACCGAAGTAATCAAGGACGAAGTCGTGACTCTCATCGTTGTAGCGTTCGAGGTGGTGGATCGTCTTGGTCGCCAGCGTGCCCATGCCATTGAACGCGTAGCGGACGATGTCCTCCTCGGGCGTACCCGAGGTGGTCGGGTCGTCCATCTGCAAGGCCTCGGTACGAGACAGCTTGTCGGAGATGCTGCCGGATGCGCCGTAGTCGTAGTGGATGATCTCGCCGTTGGGGTAGGTGAGTTTCGTCGCTCGCGAGGCGTGGTCGTAGACATCGCTCGTCTTGGAGGTGTCGAACCCGTAGGCGACGTTCTCCGAGCCCGAGACCTTGGCACCGCTGTGCTCCTGGTACTGCTTGGCGATGCGGTCGAAGTCGTCGTACTCGTTGAAGACCTCGTTGAGCGGCGTGCCCGTGCCGTCGTTCGAGGCGTACGTGCCCACCTTCTCCATGCGACCGGCCGTGTCGTAGGTCCGCACGATCGATTGCACCGTGCTGTCCACGCCCGTGCCGACGGTCGTCACGCGCGACTTGGTCATGCGACGCAGGTCATCGTAGTCGAACTCGACGACCGTGGCAGTCTCGCCGGACTTGACCGGGTCGGCGCGCTTTTTGAGCGTGCCGTCGAGGTTGTACTCGCGCTTGTACTGGTCGGTACCGGATGAATCCGTGTCGCTGGAATCGGGATAGATCACATTCGTGACTAGTCCTGCCCGATGTGAATCTTCATAGAGATAGAGAGTCTTCTGGTCGTCACCGGTGGTTGTTGAGCCGTCACCGTTAGAATCGAGCGCGACCAGCTTGGTCACGTTGGATAGGCCGTCGTACTTGTACTGCATGACGCGGTCCTTGGAGTGGTCCGTCACATCGCCGGTCGTGTTGGCGGTGTCCGGGTCGAAGTTGGCGTAGTTCTCCGCCACGTATGTCTTGCGACTCAGATTGTCGTAGAACCACTTGGTCGTTGTATCGACGCCGCTGGACTGGGGCTTCGTGACCGTAAGTGGCCGACTCGTCACATCGTCATAGGCGTAGCTCGCCACGAGAACCGTGTCGCTGGACGAAGGCGCCGTAGAAGGACGCGCCACCAGCGCGTCGTAGGTCCAGCCCGTGGCGTCTGTGCCGTACTTGGCGACATCCCTGGGGCGGTGAGCCAGGTCGTACCAACTGTAAACAGCCGTCTGGACGTAGTCATCGTCGCTGGTCAGGTCCAGGCCGGCCGTCCCGTCGTCGTGGTGGGTCTCCATGACGATGGACTCGGTGACGTTGCCGACATCGTCGTACACCATATGCCCAAGGCTGATAACCTGGTCATCGCCTCCGGATGCGCTACCGATCGCGACATTCGGAGCCGGGGCGCGATAACGGAAGGCCCCTACCGAATCGTACTTGCCGTACGTCCCGTCGGTCACCAGCCCGGTGACACGCCGGGTCTGATACCGCCGCCCCGCGTCGTCGTACGCGACCTCCGAGGCGCCCTTACCCTCGGTTGCGGTCGCGACAAGCGCACCATCCGGCGCATAATATCGGTCGGTTTCGATGCGACCGTTCCTGGAGCCGTCTGACTCGTCGATCGCATGCACCGCGGACTGGTACACACGTCTCAGGATGTCGTACTCAGTAGTGGCCAGCGCCGTGCGGTTGGCCTTGTCCGCGTCGTCGTCCGCAAAGTCGCTCGTATCTGTCGGGAACGTCGGCAGCGACTTGTACTGCGCCGTAGCAACTAGCTGCCCTTGGTTATCGTAGTCATGCACCGTGAACGGCGCGATCTTCGGCTCGATGCCGCGCAGCTGATTCCGCCAGTTGTAGTGGAGCACCGTCTCGTTGTAGTCCGCCCCGCCCGTGCCGAAGAACGCCTTGCGCGACGTGATGCGACCGTCACCCGCGCCACCGCCGTCGTATTCCAGCTCGCTGACCTTGGCCATCGTCGGATACGTGTCGTACGGATCGGTCGTGGTCATGTTGTGGCTGCTGCCACTCACGCCCCTCTTCAGTTCTGTCACACGCCCGCGGTCGTCATACACGGTCTGCGTGACCTGCTCCACCGCGCTGGATGTGGACGTGCCGCTCACCACCTGGATCGTGTACGTCTTCCGCCCCAGCGCATCGTACTGATAGACCGAGCGGTAAAAGTGTGTGCTCATCTCGTCGCCACTGGCCGGAATATCGTGGTAGCGGTCCACGCTCTCTAGCAGCCCATCGTCGTTGTAGTTATTGACCGAAAGCGTCACATAGTCGCTGCGCGCCGTTGAGCCCGACAACTTGTACGCGTAGGTGTAGCTGCCGGTGGTCTCTGTTTCACAGCGGGCGGGATCAACCGTGTAACGGCTTGTAACGCGCCCGGCGTCATCGGTTTCCCTCACACGGATCGGCAGCATGGGCTTCTGGTAATTGCTCGCCCCGGAGTCTTCCACCCAGTAGGGGAATACCAGCTTCTGGTTTTCAAGAAAGCGGTAGTAGGTCTTAGCACCGGATGTTCCGTACCGAGCCGGTTCACGCATCTCGTCCAGGCGCCCCAGCGTGTCGTAAGCCGTCTTAGAAACGATCTGCTCGTGGTTGCTGCCCGTGCTGGTGAAGCCTGTTGGCGCCGACGAACTGCCCCAACCAATCCAGTAGATATCAATCCCACCACTACCCGCGCCGTCACCATTCCGAAGCTCCGAAGGCAGGCTGGTCGTATCCACATCGACCATCTTGTAACCCACCTTGCCGGTCTCCGGATCGGGGGCGAAGTAGGTGATGACGCCGTCGGCGTCTTTCAGCCAGCGACGCTTGCCCTCGGTGTCGAAATACTCGGTCACCACAGAGGCCACGCCCGAGCCGTTCTGGCTCGTCGGCACCGCGGGGTAGGTGGTCGTCTTGACCTTGATCGCCGCTTCGTCGCTGGTGTGGAAGGTACGCGAGATGGTCTGCTTGTCGGACGACGCAACCGTCGAAGGATTCGGCTTGGTTGTTGGGCTGCTGGTAACCTCGTAATACTCGGTGAGAAGGGTCTTCTCGAAGACCTGGTCGTTATTGGTGCCGTCGTACTTCTGGTATTTCTTGTACCATTGCCAGTGCGTCGAGCCGTTTTCGCCCTGCTGGACGCCGGAATAGACGTAGTAGTAGCCGTTGGCACCGCTGTAGTTGGTCAGGTCGAAATCCAATATCTCAATCAGACCGGCCGTGTTGTTGAGTGTATCGCCGTCGTTGTTGCCGCTGTTGCCGGTGGGGTCCAGGAACTTCTTGATCTCGGCGTACGTGTCCACGCTGTCGTGGGCTGAAGGATAGCGGTGCTCAAGAATACGATTCAGCGTCAGGTCGTTGGACGTGCTACGGGTCCAGGACTCCGGCCAGCAGGCGACCGTGCTCAGGCCCGGGTCCGCGTCATCGATGACGAGAGAACGCAGCCTGTAGCCCTGGTAGTTGATACCCGTCACCTCACGGCGTACCAGATTGCCGTCCCCGTCCTTGATATCCTCAATGAGGATGCGCTTGGTATCGGCGCTCGGCGAACCCGAAGCGTCCGGGCCACCGTTGATATCCATATAGTAATAGCGCCTCTCGATCCCACCCGATCCGGCCCCCGAACTGCAGCTCCCGCACTTGTCAAAGATAGTCTCGGTCTTGACCATCCCCGTCTCGTCGATGTTGGTGCCACCGTACTGCGTCTGCAGGTTCTCGTTCGTGGCCCAACCCGTGTCTTGGGCCGTACCGGTATCGAAGTTCGACGTGTAATAGGTCCACGAGCGGCTCGCGTAGTCCTCGACCTGCGCATCGGTCTTGGTCAGCAGGTCCGCCACGCTGGTGATGACGCTGTCATCGATCATCCGAAGGATCGCGTCGTGCTCGAAGAGGAACTTCTGCTGCCCTCTTGAGCCGCCAGAATCCCCATTACGATAGTAGCGGAAGTGTCGCACGCGGTAGGCGCTGTATTCACCAGAGACGGGCGCGGGATCACCAGAAGTGATCGTCAAGGATCGGTTCGTTGCCGCCTCCCAGTACTCTTCCAGGATCAGGTCGCCTTCATTGCCAAGGGCCGTGTTGGATTGGCTATCGTAGAAGGTGCGTTTGGTAGCCTTGATGACGTTGTCGGTGGAACTGGTTGCGTGCGGATCGGTCACATAGGTTGTCCGCACCTTGCCCGCGTTAACCCCCGTACGGACGTGTTTGTTGTGGGTGGTGTACGTGTAGTCGGTGCCGCTGTTGGTGTAGGTTTTCTTCGTTGCCTTAACGCGGCCATTGAACCGATTCATGTAATCGTATTCGACCTTCTTGTTGCTGGTCCCGCGAAACTCGATCTTCTTCTTGACGCCGTGCAGCCCGCTATTGGTACCCGAGTCGTTGTCGTAGACATAGACGCGCCGGCTGCCCGCCTTCATCATTCTGATCTGAGAATCCGTCGAATCGTTGTAATCGATGAAGAATTTCTTATTTACATCCTGGACCAGCACACCCGCCGACACCTCCATCTTGAGCTTGCGGTTGTTGTGGTGTATCCAGCTGTCGGTCAGGTTACCGCCACCGTCGCGCGACAGGTCCGCAAACGCGCAGTTACACGAACTGCCGGTTCCCTCGGTTGCCGCTAATGTTTCAGACGGATTGGCAGCCTTGAGATTGCTGTGATACGAACCCGTCCCCCTCCTACCAGACTTCAGGGCTCCGGTTCGATACGTCACGGGATTGGCTTGGGTTTCGGCGATGCCGTCTTTGCCATCGTTGCCCTGCTCGCATTCGGGCTCCGATTCGTCGCCATCATCATCGCACGATGAATCCTCACAATCCTCGCCTTCCACCTCGGAGCCCTCTGTCATCTCGTCACTTTCATCACAATCCGAATCCCCTTCTTCGCAGTTACACACTCGGTTGGGTGGATCAGTTGCCATCACGTAGGAACTGTGAGTCAGAAGACCGGCGAAGAACACGATCAAGACGAGCAGGGCAGAGCGGGTAAGTTTCATCATCGACCTCGGGAATATTTAGGCGGAACAATCGAATGATTCGTGAGTGCTAAAGACGTTGATTCGTGTGGGCGAACGCACCACGGAATAGCTCAGGATTGGCGTTATCCAAAGACTTATTGAGTAGCCTGGGGCTTAGGCATCACGGCGTTCTCGGCACGACGGACACCGGCCAGACACGCACGCACGTTGGCGTCGGCTTGATCACAGAGCCTCTTCTGTGATGCAGTCAGCTCGCGATTCAACACGGCCTGGATGTCTGCCTTGGTGCGTGACACCTGACGGACCACGCGCATCACCTCTGCCTTCTGGTCGGCGGTCAGACCGGCGACGTACTTGAGGTTGCCCGGCAGCGAGCCGTTGTGCATCGCCGCGTCGTGGATCGACTTCTGGCTCTGCGTCATCAAGCCCCGGACGGTCTCGATCAGGGATTGTTGGCGATTGAACCGCGCGTCGTAATGCCGAGCGAGGCCGGCTTGCGTGGTTTCGTATTGAGCGATCACGCGCTCATCACGCGGGCCGACGTTCATCTTCCGCTGCAGCAATCGCATCTGGTTGCGACCCTGGCGGACGGCCTCTCGTTCGGACTGAATCGTCGATTCATTGGCTTGATACCAAGCAACAACGGTCTGCAGGAGTTCTTCGGCCTCGGCCTGACTGCACCCCATCGCCGCCAGGTCCCGCTCCGCCAACCGAATGTCCTTACGGAGGGCCTGAATGTAGTGGTAAGCCTGAGGCGACAACTCAACGGCTGTAGATGAAGATTGCTGGCCGACCGCTTGCTCGGTCTGCATCAGCATGGGAACGGTCAGCCCTACGATCAGAACAATCAAGCCGAGTTGCACCAGAATGAGTTTCCAATGACGCTGGATCACGCGTGCCATGCCGGACTCCTGCTATCTAGAACCGTGTGTTGATTGTTTTGACCCTGACCCGTGTGGCTAAGTCTCGTGATGACGACGCAACCACAGCAACCGCTGAAGGCCGCACCTTCAGCGTTCTCGATCACAAAAACAGACCGCTATCGCTTAGCGGTCTTGGCGCACATCAAACCCTGATTGACCCCCGTGGATCATTCACGAAAGAGTTCTGTTTCTTGATTCCCGAAAATGTCCGGAACATCGATGCGCCCCTGAAACTAACGAATCATTGCAGACTCGACATACGTTATTATTTTTTTACTGATGCGTCGCAGCAGAGTCAAGATATTTTTGTGGATTCATCCGTTTTGTGATGGCGACGCGCTACGAGTTGATTATTCTGTGGTCATGCCATCGCAATCGACCGGGATCACGTTATGGAATGGGTCACACGGCACAACGCCTTCGAGCAAGTGGCTGGATTGGGAGAAGGTTCGCTGGCCGATTGCCGGGCTGCTGTTTGTTGCGGCGTTGTTGAAGGCGATCCAACTCGGCGCCTACGCCATCGAAACCCCGACACGCGACGCGATGGTGATCGCCTGGGAGGGCGTGCTGGCGATCTGGCTGTTGGTGAACATCAATCGGCGTCTGGCCTGGGGTCTGACACTATTGACCTTTGCTCTTTTCGCCGCCTATAACGGCTGGGGCCTGATCACCGGCCAAGCCGATTGCGGCTGCCTGGGCATCATCACGCTACCGACATGGGTCCTATTCGTTGTCGATCTATCGATTGTGTTAATGGCGCTCCGATATCCGCCACGTCCAATCGAATCGACACCCCACACCAAAAGCCGCAGAGCGATCATCGCAGTCTCTTTGATCCTAATCGTCTTGGCGGGCACCATCACACTTCGCGTGATACATGGCCCCGCAGTATCAGCAATTAACGGTTCTGAGACTGGCATCACACAACAAATCGATCCCCCAGAAAGCCAACAGGCAGAGCCTCTCGGCACTGCTATTACCTTCGCCCCCCTGCCCACAAAGCTCAGCCATGACCTTGGTTACATGAGACCAGGCACATCGGTTGAATCCATTCTCAAACTCACGAACACGACCGAACACGACATCACCATTCGCTCCGGAAGATCGACCTGCGACTGCCTCAAGATCGAAAACCCCAAACGGGTGATCCCGTCCGGCGAACAAGCCTCATTCAAGATCGTTCTCGATGCCCCCGGGGAAGTCGGCCGGTATCAAAAACAGATCTACCTGCGAACCGATGCCCCCACAACAGAAACCGTCCAAATCAATGTAACCGCAGACATCGGCCTGCCGCTCAAGATCGATCCAAGCAGGCTAATTATTGAATCGCCCCCGGATACCGAGACCGTCCGAATCACCAACTGCGGCGATCAGCCTATCCAACTGCTCTACAGCACCGCCAATCAACCAGGCCTATTCGCAAAAATGCCTCGCAAATCTGTCGCCCCCAACAGCACCGTAGAGGTTGAGATCGTCACGCAAAACCCCGAAGATATACCCCCCACTGATGGTACGATCACACTCCACACCACCTCCCAGCAACAGCCTACGCTCCGCATACCCGTGACGATTTCAAACGAATCCAAACCCACAAAATATTTAATCACAAACTGACTCGGTGTTGGATTTTTAATCCAAAAGCGATACCAAAATGCTCTAACCAAGCCCCACTATATCCTTGTACTGGCACATGCCAGATAGAAAGAGTCCTACCCCTGTCTGGTCAAGTCGACTTTGAAAATGCCGATCCGTCAGGATCGGTTTTTTTAATGGCGGCCAGATGGGTGAAGCTCCGATGCGGGCCGAGCGCCGGCCCTTGATGCGTATCTGCGAACGCAATATCTGTACAATCAAGATCATGTCCGAGGGCCAGGAACATCACGATGGATCGCAGAAGTCAGGTCGGCGCTGGCCGTTGCCGAAGTGGCTGACGATGCTATTGCTGGTCTTTGTGATCCTGCTGGCCGGCTTTACTGCCTGGCACATCGGCATCCGCGGTGCGGTGAGCGCCGAGTTGCAGGCCATCCGCGATCGCGGTGAACCGACCACGATGCAAGAGGTGGAGGACTGGTATCCTCAACCCAATGGGCCGAACCTCGCGGTTGCGGTGACCGATGCGGCCGACCTGCTCGTTGAACTGCCCGACGTGCCTCTTGAGATTCCCTCCGACATGTTGGCCGAGGCAGAGCAGCGAGCCAAGCAAGTCGCGATCGCTCGAGCCGTAGAGATGGGCGACAGCCCGGAAGACTACGAAAACTGGGTCGAGCGTGGAGACTTCGCGATCGCGGGTGTCTGGATTGACGAAGACACGACGCTCAACACGTTTCGGCCGGGCACGGGCGAGGCCGTTGTCAAGCCGGGCGTGCCCATCCATCCCCTTGTGCTGCGTGCGTTGGAGCAGGCCGTCACACTCAACGAACCGGCGATCACCAAGATGCACGCCGCGTCCGGCTACGAAACCGGACGACACGACTTGCAAGGAAATAACATCTGGTGGCTCAACACCGACCTCAATCGCTTACGCACCGTTTCATACGTCTTGCAGGAGGATGCGATGTGGGCGGCGCATCGGGGCAACAGCCAGCGGGCCACCGACTCACTCATCGCGAGTCTGGCAACCGGCCGATCGCTGGAAAACGAGCCGAGCCTGATCGCACACCTGGTGCGGATCGCCTGTGATGCGATCGTGTTCACGAGCATTCAGGACACGATGTTGCGCACGGAGTTGAGCGAACCGCAGCTGGACGCGCTGGCCGAGGCGCTGGCCCCCATTGAATACGACACGGGCATGCGGCGCGGCATGATCGGCGATCGCGTCATCGGCATCCAAGACTATCAGAACCCGTCCGTGTTCAGCGATCGTAGCCGCTACGGCGATTCGAAGTTCCAGGTGATGGCGCATCGCGCCGCCGGGACGCTTCACTTCGATCACCTGCAATACCTCGAATTGATGCGGCGCATGATCGATACGATCGAGCTGCCGCGCCACGAGCGTGTCGCAGCCATGGAAGCCGCCGTGGACGAAACCCTCGCTAAAGAAAACAACTTCTTATACGACTGGTCTACGCCGTTCTCGCTGAGGATCACACCCTCGCTGGGTCGTTACATTGAGATTACGCACAGTGTGCAGGCCTCGCTCGACATCACGCGGCTGGGCCTGGCGATTGAGTTGTATCGCATTGAGCAGAACAAGCTCCCCGATTCGCTCGAAGACCTGACGCCGACCTATTTTAAGACGGTGCCGCTCGATCCGTTCTCCGGCAAGCCGTACCGCTTTCGCAAGCTCGAACCGGGCTACGTGGTCTATAGCGTGGGAGAGGAAGGTGTCGATGAAGGAGGCGCGATGCGCGATCCGCAGACCGGCTGCGTCCACAACGTCACCTACGCCGATTTCTACACCGCCAAGCAGATTTATAACAACGACTACGACGAAGAAGATGATTGCGACATCACATTCTTCAATGACAAATAAGCAAGGGCAGTGTCGTGACACAAGACGGTTCAAAATCCAAACGCGG
The DNA here is from genome assembly GCA_028281485.1 of Phycisphaeraceae bacterium. Taxonomy (GTDB): domain Bacteria; phylum Planctomycetota; class Phycisphaerae; order Phycisphaerales; family Zrk34; genus JANQHD01. The sequence goes on along the minus strand of JANQJT010000233.1, from coordinate 3,987 downwards.
GTGGCTGTCGGGACTGCTGATGGCATTCGGTTTCGCAGTGGTGCTGGCGGCGGTCGGGTTGTGCCTGTGGCACGCATCGCTTGAGGCCGCGGTGGAGGAGCAGCTGGCCGCGATCCGCGCCAAGGGCGAGCCGGTCACGCTCAAGGAACTGGCCGCCTTGCACCCGGAAATCGCGGGTGAGAACCTCGCCGTCGAACTGCTAAGTGCTCACGCCGCGCTGACACCGATGCCGGATACGCCGTTTGAAGTGCCGAGCGAATACATCGAGCAGGCCCGGGCCGAGGCACAACAACGCATCGAGATCATGACGCGGTTCGAGGACGACGAACTGCCCGAACACCAGGACTACGACGAGATAACGATCGCCGGCTGGGAGCATTCCTACTTCGACACGCTGAGTGACTTTCTGCCCTCGACCGGCATCGCCACGGTCAAACCCGGCGAGCCGATCCACCCGCTCATCGTCCGCGCCCTGGAAACACACATCGGGGCGAACGAATCGGTGATCGGCCAACTCCATGCCTCCAGCCATATCACCGAAACCCGGCGCCCGTTGGATTTCAGCAGCGCGTGGACCATGACCGGTGACCTCGGTCCGTTCCGTGTTCTCGCCGGAATCTGCCTCGAAGACGCGATGCTGGCCTGTCATCGTGGAGACGCGCAACGCGCGACCGATTCGATTCTGGCCGGCCTGTCTACCGGGTGGGCGCTGCACGACGACCCGACCATGATCGCGCATCTGGTTCGACAAGCGTGCGATGCCATCACGACGCTCGCGATCGAAGACACGCTGGCACGTATCGATCTAAACGAAATGCAGTTGAGCCGGATCGCCTCGGCCCTGAATCGCATCGAGTACCGTCACCAACGCCGCTCGATCCTGATCGCCGAGCGCGCGATAGATTCCGATCTGTTCCAGACCGGCTTGGTCTACGAAGCCAGTGGCATGTCGGGGGCAGAACGATTCACTCGCAAGGTGCTGAGCACAGACCAGTACGACCAACTTCAATTGCTCGACTACCTGACCGGGATGCTTGACGTGACGGCCCTTGCCGAGCAAGAACAGATCGCGGCGGCTCAAGCAGTCGACGCGCCATTCGACACGCGGGAGAAAAACGATTCACTTTACAGATGGGCAACCATCGGGGCACAGGAACTGTTTGGCGCCACCCTTCGCGTCATCGAACTCAGCGTTAAAGCGCAGGCGCAGATCGACCTGGCCAAAATCGGTGTGGCCATCGAACGCTACCGACTCGCGCACGGCCAACTCCCCGATTCGCTGAACGATCTCACACCGGACCTCATGAAGTCGCTTCCGATCGACCCGTTCTCCGGCAAGCCCTACATCTATCGCAAGCTCGAGCCGGGCTACGTCGTTTACAGCGTGGGCGAGGACGGCACCGACGCGAGGGGCGTGATCAAAGACCTGATCACCGACCGGATCCGCAACACCACCTATGAAGACGTTTATCCCAGATATGGCCCACGACCACACGACAGTGCGCCTAACGAAGAATGCGACATCACATTCTTCAATAGCAGGTGAACGAATCGCCACTTGCATCGTCTTATAGATAGCAAGCGGGCTTTCGTTGGGGTTTTCCGTTGACGGGGCCCGGGGGCGGGGACTAGCATTGGGCGGACAGCAAGCCGCTGTCGCTATTAAAGTTACATCCTGAAAAGGTGGCGGCGATGACGCATCAAGACCGGGCGATCAAGACACTGAGGCAGCAGATCGGTTGGCACCTTTGGCTCCGCAACGCGGTGATCTTCACCACGGTGTTCGCTTTCGTGTTCGGCACGGCCGTGCTGGTGGCGCGGGCGGCGTGGGGGACCGACCGGCTGACGCTGGCCTGGGGGGCGGCGGGGTTGATACCGATCGTGGCAGCGGCGTGGTGGGTGATGGCGCGGCGGATGCCGACGCCGGCGATGCTGCGGGCGATCGTCGACCGTCAGAGCGACGCGGGTGGCCTGATCATGGCCGGCGAGGAGACCGAGCTGGGCTGGTGGGAGAACCGGATCGGACAGACGCGTTCGCCGCGCGTGCGGTGGAGCGGTGGACGCAACTGGACCGCCCTGCTGCTGGGCGCGGTGTTTGTCGGCGTGGCGTTCGGCCTGCCCGACTCGATCGCCTCGGTCATGGGCCCGGGCAGCCAGGAGTTCGCGCAGACCCGATCCGACCAACTCCAGGAGATGATCGACACGCTGGAAGAGGAAGAGATCATCACCAGCGACGAGGCGGAGACGCTGGAGCAGAAGCTGGAGCAGATCAAGCAGGACGCGGTGGGCAACGACCCATCGAAGACGTGGGAAGCGATGGACAACATCCAGGCGATGCTCGACAAGGCCGCGGAGGAAGCCACCGAACGGGCGGTGCAGCAGGCCAGCATGCTCAACGAGTTGGAACAGCTCGCAGAGGACATCGAGAAAGCGATGGCGCAGTCCGAGTTGACGCCGGAGGAACTGGCGAAGCTGGCCGAGGCCGGCGAGGCAGTCGATCCGCAGGACCTGGCCGACGCGATGAAGGCCGCCAGCGAGATGGTCGAACAGGCGATGGAGGATTCCGAGGCGTTCGAGAAGCTGATGGACCCGGGATTGGCGGAGAAGCTGAAGGAGCTGGCCAAGCTGGACCCGCAGTCGCTCAAGGAGATGGGCGAGCTGAGCCCCGAGGCGATCGCGCAGCTCAACGAGATCGCCGAACACCTCGAAGAGATCGAGGCCGACTCGTTCGTTCACCTGTCTTCGGCCGGCGACGCGACGGTGTTCGATCCGGACCAGACAATGAAACTCGCGCAGCTCAAGGCGGGCAACAAGCCCACCGAAGAGGTGGCGGTGCGTCTGACCAGCGAGGCGGTGTTCCGCAAGGACCCGACCGTGATGATGACGATCGAGCTGGACGCGATGGGTGAGGGTGAGCGTATGGTGGCGATGAAGGACAACGACGAGATCGCCGTCTACAAGCTCGACAAGAAGACGAAGGTCGACATCACCAAGCTCGGCGTGCCGACCGAGGAGATCGTGCTGGTCGTCCAGCCGGACGGTGTGGTACATCGTTACGTCTACTCGCCCGAGGAGTCGGCCCAGTTCCAGGCCGCCCAGGGCGAAGCCGAGCAGGTGTTCCGCATCACCGCGCAGACCGCGAAGCTGAGCCAGGAGCAGGTCCGCCAGCTCGTCCAACGCCTGCACGCACAGGGCATCATCACCGACCAGCAGATCGCCGAGGCGCAGCAGGCGATGCAAGACGCCAACGGCAAGCCCGGACGCGGCGGGCTGAACCGCGGTCGCGGCGACGCGCCGATGACCTGGAAAGACCCCAGCAGCGAAGAGGGCTCGAAGTTCGAAGAGCAGACCCTGCCGCCGGCCTCATTGGCGGCCATCCGAGACAGCCAGGTGGTCGGCGCCAGCGTCGGCGCCCCCACGCTGGACGACGGCGGCGGCGCATCATCAGGCGGCGCACTGGCCGGCGCGGCGGCGGGTGGCGGCTCGGCCAACACCCAGGTGATCCTCCCCGAACACCGCGGCTCGGTGCAGCGGTACTTCGAGCGCGAATAGACCCACACGCGAACCGGTCGACCGGTCGGGCGTAGTTCTGTTAGAGATGTATCGTGACCGATGCCCGAACCGCACACACGATTGGCGACCTCTGATAGAATCGGGCACACCAGACAGAGAAGGGGCAATGCATTTCTATGACCACCGCCAGCCCATCGGACGCGCTGCTGCAACCGGCCGAACTCGAACCGGCCGTCGAACTGGCGCGTAACACACTCGAACAACTCGACCGCATCCTGCTGGGCCGACCCGAGCTGCACCGCATGGTGCTGGTCGGCGTCCTCAGCCGCGGCCACATCCTCCTCGAAGGCCTGCCCGGCGTGGGCAAGACGGCGCTGATCAACGCGCTGGGCGAGGTCATGTCGCTCGAGTTCCGCCGCGTGCAGTTCACGCCCGACCTGATGCCCGGCGACATCCTCGGCACGCACATCCTCC
>JANQJT010000144.1 GCA_028281485.1 Phycisphaeraceae bacterium | reverse complement strand
ATCTTGTACATGTTCGGGATCATCAGCAGCAGGCCCTGCGACGCGGTGAACGTCGTCGTGATCGCGCCGCCCTGGAGCGACCCGTGACACGCGCCCGCCGCACCGGCTTCGGACTGCATCTCCATGATCCGTGGAACCTGGTTCCAGATGTTCTTACGCCCCTTCGAGGACCAGTCGTCCGCGAACTCCCCCATCGGGCTCGACGGCGTGATCGGGTAAATCACACAAACCTCATTCATCCGATGCGCTACCGACGCGACCGCTTCGTTCGCATCAACCGTGATCATTTTCGAACTGGCCATGGTACGGATTCCTTGTAAATCTGGATATACATCTCCAGTTTATGCATCCACTGCCCCCTGTCTAGAACTTTTGGGCCCCGTAGAATAAAAATATTGGATTCATTTGTCCAATTCAGTTGGAGATGATTTCCGCAACACATTTCCGGAAATGACAACGCGTACATGTCATTTGCTTTTAATGACTTGTGGTGTGTTTGGCGAGCGCCACCCAATCGCCCGCCCAGACAACTCATATGAGATTAAGAATCGTTTGCGCCGCGATCAGCCCCGGACCGCAACAAATCCCGCCGCCACCGCCTCGCACGTCTCAGCCAGCGCCTCATCGTCGTGCCCCAGCCCCACAAACCACGCCTCGAACTGGCTTGGCGGAATCACCACGCCCCGATCCAACAACGCCCCGAAAAACCGCGCAAACGCTTCCGTATCACACGTCGTCGCCCCCGCGTAGTCCGTTACCGCGTGCTCGCCAAAGAAGACCGTCAGCATCGAGCCCACGCGATTCACCGTCACCGCAACGCCCGCGCGATCCGCCTCAGTAGTCAACACGTCTTCCAGCTGTTTCGAGTAATCCTCGAGTTGAACATACGCCCCCTTCTGTCGCAGCAGCTCCAACGTCGCCAGCCCCGCCGCCATCGCCAGTGGATTCCCGCTCAGCGTCCCCGCCTGGTAGATCGGCCCGTCGGGCGCGATCTGTCGCATCAAGTCTTCCCGACCCCCATACGCCGCGCAAGGCATCCCCCCACCGACCACCTTCCCCAGCGCCGTCAGGTCCGGCGTCACGCCGTACAACTCCTGCGCCCCACCATACGCCACGCGGAAACCCGTCATTACCTCATCAAAGATCAGCAGCGCCCCGTACACATCACACAACCCACGCAGCGCCTGCAGGTACCCCTCACGCGGCGGCACGCAACCCATGTTCCCCGCAATCGGCTCCACCATCATCGCCGCGATATCCTCGCCGTGCCGCTCGAACATCGCACCCGCCGCCTCGACATCGTTGTACGGAACCAGCAGCGTCGTCTCCGCCACCGCGTCCGGCACGCCCGGGCTGCTCGGCACACCGAGCGTCGTCGCCCCGCTGCCCGCCTGTACGAGCAACGAGTCCACGTGACCGTGATACCCCCCGATACACTTGATGATCTTGCTACGCCCCGTCGCGCCGCGCGCCACGCGCATCGCGCTCATCGTCGCCTCGGTGCCGCTGTTGACGAACCGCACCACTTCCACGCTCGGCACCGCCGCGACCACTTCCGCCGCGAGCTTCGTCTCCAGCTCGTTGGGCATGCCGAAACTCGTGCCCCGCTGAGCCGCCTTCGTGATCGCCGTCACCACCTCGTCCGCCGCGTGCCCCGCGATCAGCGGCCCGAAGCTGCCGACGTAATCGACATACCCGTTCCCATCGATATCCGTGACACGACACCCCTTGCCGCTGGCGATCGTGATCGGCTCACGCCCCACCGAACCGTACGCCCGCACCGGCGAGTTCACACCGCCCGGCATCAACCGCTTCGCCGCCGCGTGCGCCTCGATCGACGCCCCGTATCGCTCAGCCATGTCGCTTCCCATCAAGAGGTCTGTTTCAGCACCCGATCACCGATGTCGTGACGATAGAACGCGCCCTCGAAGCGGATCTTCTCGCACGCCGCGTTCGCGCGGTCCCGCGCCGCGACCAGATCGCTACCCAGCGCCACCACGTTCAACACGCGACCGCCGGCCGTCACCACGTTCCCCTCGTCATCCAGCTTCGTGCCCGCGTGGAACACGAAAACATCCTCCATCGCCTCCGCCTCGTCCAGCCCCGTGATGACCTTCCCCTTCTCGTAGCCGCCGGGATACCCGCCGCTGCACATCACCACGCAACACGCCACCCGCTTGTCCCACGTGATGTTCACCCGCTGCGCCAGCGTCCCCTCGCTGCACGCCAGCATCGCGCTCAGCAGGTCACCCTTCATCCGCACCATCAACGGCTGACACTCCGGATCACCGAAACGCACGTTGAACTCCAATACCTTCAACCCGCCCGGCGTCAGCATCAACCCCGCATACAACACACCCTTGAACTCCACATCGTCCCGACGCAGCGCATCCACCGTCGGCACCAACACCTCTCGGTCGATCTGTCGCATCAGCTTCTCGTCCACCAAAGGCGTCGGCGTGTACGCGCCCATCCCGCCCGTGTTCGGACCCGTGTCCCCCTCGCCCACCTGCTTGTGGTCCTGGCTCGGCTCCAGCACGTAAATATCACGACCATCGACCAGCGCCAGGATCGAGACCTCCTGCCCCACCAGCCGCTCTTCGATCACCACCACGTCCCCCGCCTCGCCGAACTCACGGTCCACCATGACCTGCTTCACCGCCGCCTCGGCCTCCGCCGCGTCATCACAGACGATCACACCCTTGCCCTTGGCCAGACCCGCCGCCTTCACGACAACAGGCGTCTCGTGATTGCGCACGTAGTTCAGCGCCGCCTCCGCGTTGTCGAACTGGCGCGCCTCGGCCGTCGGGATCGACGCCGCTCGCATCAGCTGCTTGCTCCACGCCTTGTCCCCCTCCAACCGCGCCCCCGCCGCGACCGGCCCGAACACCTTCACCCCTTCCTTCATCAGTTTGTCTGCCAGCCCCTGGCACAGCGGGTCCTCCGGCCCGATCACCACCAGCTCGATCTTCTCGTGACGACACAGGTGCAGAACGTCGTCCACCACCTTCTGCGTCACCGGCTCAACGGCCAGGTCCACGCTCCGACCGATCGAACGCGTCCCCGCGTTGCCCGGCGCGAACAGCACCTTGCCGCACTGCTTGCTCTGCTTCAGCTTCCAGCCCAGGGCGTGTTCACGCCCACCGCTACCGATGATCAAGACGTTCATGGATCTTCCTTCAATCTCAAGCGAACCCGCATTGTAGACGCGCCCCTCCACAACGCCAGCCAACACAAACACTTGCCACGACACCAAACCCGCCTTGTCCCCGTTGACGCAAGGTTTTATTTCGATATGATGAGCCGCTCGCCTGACCGGGGCAGGCCGAATTAAACACCGATGCGGGGTAGAGCAGCCTGGTAGCTCGTCGGGCTCATAACCCGGAGGTCGCAGGTTCGAATCCTGCCCCCGCTATTACCCGGCTAAAGACAGCCGGATAGAGGTTGATGCGGATAGTACTACTATCCGGGTCAGCCTCTATTTTTTGCACGAAGTGTGCGATGAGTTCACGCTTCTCTTCCACCGTTGCAGAAGCAATCACCTGTTCCAGCTGATCAAACACAGCAGAAGCTCTCTGACGAATCACATCAGCGCTCGGAAGCTCCGGGCACACCTTAATTCGCTTCTCTATTTCCTGCTCTACCACTTGCCGCTGCTCCCCTATGAGCTTGGCTTGCTCATACAGCCCCAGGTCGTCCGCGGTAGTCGGATCAAGCGCCGTCAAATGCTCCCGAAGGTTAGCCAGCTTCTGATCTAGACCCGCCAGTTCACGCTGCAACTGCTCACACGCATCGTCATGCCCCCCGCTCAGGCGTTTCACCTCGTCAGCCACATATTGATGCAGCTGGTCATCGTCCCTGAGCTTGAGCAGATCGGTCTTAATCAGGTTGATAACGTGATCTTCGATCACCTTGCCCGGCACCCGATACCGCTTCGGGCATCGGTCATGATGGCCGTTGTGATGCGTTGAGCAGACGTAATACTTGGTACGAATGCCCTTGCCGGAAGTCGTGGTCTGGCCTGTCAGCCGACCTCCACACACACCGCAGAATATCAATCCGGTTAGCAGGTAGTCCGATCTGATCGCCGGGCCCGTCACATGCCGTCGATTCTCGCGAGAGGATTTGCGATTCTGTTGCACGATTTCGAAGGTGTCCCGATCCACCAACGCGGGCCAGGCATCCTCACACACCACCCAATCCGACTCAGGTCGCTTCTCCACCCCCTCGTCATGCCGTTCGACACTCCGGCCATCCTCCAGACGATGCCACTTGCTCAGTGTTCTTCGGTTGTAGACGCAGCGTCCCGTGTAGGCCGGATTCTCCAGCAACGGGTGCAGTGTGGCCGGTGTGAACATGCTGCCGCGTGAGGTACGGAAGCCCGACTCATTCAAGCCTGTCCCTGATCTGGCGTATCGGCTTCCCCGCGGCGCAGTCAGCGAAGATGCGTTGAACGGCCCTCACCCGCGCAGGCTCCGAGGGCGTTAACGTGCAGACTTCGTGATCCTGTTTCTTGTGCCGCCGCCCCTTCGGCAGATGCTCAGTCACGTCACCGCTTACCGGATCAATCAATACCTGCGTCCCGTCATATTGATCCCGAACGATCAGACGCGGCTTGCCCCGGTCATCCAAAATCAGACGGTCATACCCAAATGGAATCGGCCCACCAGCCCACAAGCCACGTTCCGCCCTGCTGATCAATCCTCTCGCCGTATCGCGGCTCAGCTTGCGCAAGTAATCGCCGTTCTGGAAGTGCTCGACGTAGCTGATCAGGCCGGACGCAAACGAACGATCCGCCTCCTGCCCTGTCGCCGCGTAGAAGATGCGTTTGCCCGCCTGGATGATTTGCCGCTCCAAGAGCAGACCATCGACCGCATCCTTCGGCCTCGCGATCCGGTTGCGATCCCACGCCAGGACGACACCGATATCCTCGCGGTCGGTCGCGTCGCGCATCAACTGCTCAAGGCCGGGCCGGGATAGATCGCTGCCACTGATAGCGTCATCGGAGTACACGCATTCCAGCTGCCAGCCGTGCTGATTCGCGAATGCTTCAAGCTTCGCACGTTGCTGATCCAGCGATTCCTCTTGCCGATCGCTCGAACGCCGCACATACCCAATTGCTTTGATCATCGAAGTACCCCATGAAGTGTTGATCTATTCTACTCGGCGCCGCCCCACCGCGCCAGCATATTCGACCTAGAACGGCGTGAAGTCCAGCTCTTCCTGTCGGTCTCGCAGCCACTGAATCACCCCCGCCTTGCCGATCTTGCGAAGCTCGATGATCAGATCCTCGTCTTCCGATTTCAGCTTCTCAGCGCCGTGTTCATTCAGCCGGTCATGCAGGTAGCCCGGACCCAGTGCCAAAGAGATCGGAAGCAGCTGTCTGGCAACCCGTTCGATCCTTCTCTCTGTTTCGGCGACAACGTCCAGCATGTCTTGTTCTGCCTTGCGACGTCGATCTTCGTCATCCAGCTGGCGTATCTTTTCCACGTCACCCACAAACTCGCTCCACCATGCCAGCAGCGTACACCGCTCTACACGCTCATCAACCGACCGATCCACGAAATCAACCATGCCCCGGAGAAACCCGACAGCCAGCTTCGGCCATTCGCTTACTTCCGTATTCATCAGATTACGCGCCACGGTACGGGCCCACATCCGAACGAACTCACCCTCACAGCGGTTATAGCCCCGCCTGTCATACACCCGCAGCTTACGATCCTTGCTCGCCTTCCGTCCCCCCAGGTAGGCCGTCGCCCCCTCATGATTCTCATTCCAGTCTCTATCCGTGAATCTGAGGCATCTGGAATTGAAGTCCTCCCTCTCAATCGCGTCCCGCATCATATGCGGCGAAAAGGCTACATAATCAAAAGCCAAATCCACCCGCGTCCCATGCCATCGCAGCTCCAGATCACCCAGATACCACATCAAACCCTGTAGCTGTTCCGAAGAGAACCTCGCACACGCTTCGCCTTTCAGCTCCACCACGCAGTACCCCTGCCCCTCGTCTTTTGGCACAAGGATCGCCACCGGCCCGACATTGATATTGATTGACTCCCACCGCTTGCCCTGCCCCTTGTTCACCCACGGCACATATTCCGCATGAGAAGCTTCGTACAGCCCCGCTTCAACTGCCGTACGTACTTCGTCGTAGGAACTAAACACCGTCAGCTTGAGATAGTCCAGATGAAACAGAACCTGATCAGACCGATCATTCTCATGCCCGGTAGAGGATGGGTTTGGTGTGAGACACCCCCTTTTAGTCAAGGGGGGTGTCGGCAAGGGATCATGAAGATCACTCATCATCCACCCCGCCGTCGGGCGACGGTCGCTGTCCCGCCGAACGGCGGCCCCAGCTGCCCGTCATAGAGCCCCCGCCAGGCGGGAGAAGCAAAACCGACCCATGTACCCATATCTCAGGATGCCGCCCGACGAGACGCAGCCGCAGGCGTCTACAGCACTGTAGACACTCAGCCCAGGCCAATTGCTCCCCGGCGATGCCAGGCAGGAGGCCCGGTTCAGCCGCATCGATAAGCTCGTACCCCACACGCTCGTATTCCGTCACGTTGGGAATCCGACAACACGGGCAAACGAACCGTACACGCCCCACTCCATCGGAGCAGGCAACTGTCCATGCCGCTGTGCTTGGGTAATGGTGACCAGAAGGGGTCATGACGCACCCCCTCCCGTCCCCCGGGCCCCGGGGGAGCCCCCCGGATGTTGGCTATTCTGTTCAGCCAGTCGCCTTGCGATCAACCCCGCCAGCAATCGCCGCACACCGTCCGAGCCCGCCTTCGCCGCACTCACAGACGATACCCCACGTCTGCTGAGACGGATTCGGTGCGGGGAAATGGACAGATCGCTTTGACATCAGTGCGAATTTTCGCCGATGTCAGCCAGGTAGACCCGGACAGAAAGAGGTGTTAGTTCATGTCCGGGTAGCTTCGGAATAGCAACCGGTCCCAGACCCTTCGGTTCCTCTGGATCGCCTTAGACCAAGACTCCGAATTAACGTTGGCAAATTCAGGGTCGTTCATCACAGCTTCGCGACGCCCATTTCGGTCACGGTACCACGCGTCGAATAAATGCATGATCTGCGGAGCATTTAGCGGTTGCGGCTTTAACTGCCTCTTGTCGATCACGAAGAACAGTCGTCGCGACATGGCCGAGATGAGACCGCCCATACTTTGCTTGAATGCCCACTTGTCTCTTTTGCGGATCGGACCATCATTAACCCAATCCATCGCTCGTTCTCTCCTGGCACGGCTTGTACCACCACCATCAGCGTTCAACCATCGTTCAATGGATCGTTCATGCATCATCTGGGGATCAAGTCGAAGCAATTTCTCAATGGCATCCAGGTCCCCGCAGCGAGCCCTCCTTAGGAGATCAATCGGGAACTCTCGATAGACAATGACGCACATAAAGAAGACGCGGACGAAGAAATGCAACTCAGGGATAGCCAATAGGTGTTCACCAAACGCTGTGTCAGTGGGATCACTACGCTTAACCGCAATCTCATGCATTTCCTCAAGATGGCGTAAGTACGCCTTGCGGACTTCTCTGTTCTCAAGACGGATGATCGCTTTTAACCGACTCGTCTTCATTTTTCGCATATCACGACGATAATCATCCAGAAATGCCTGAGGATCATTCCTAACTAACGCACTCATCGCACGAAGGGCTACCAGAACATCTTCGGTTTCTCGCCCATTGAGGTCGTACAGCTCGAGGTAGTCGCCCACGGCACAGAACACACGTCGATGATCACGATACATCTCCAGCCATTCAGTTGCTGGCGGATGGCCAGGCAGTTTGTCATCCAGTTCCCCTGAATGCAGTTTTTCTGAAATCCCATACAGCATTTCAGACATCGCGACTGCTTGGTGGGATAGCGTCGCACTAAGATAGCTGAGTTGATTGACTTCGGCCCATTTATGGATTGTTAGTTTATGTGGTCGCGGCATTTCGGAACATATATCCCCATCGATTGACATATTCTATTCCGTCACATGCGGCGATGTTGTGCGGCGCATACTGGGCGCGTCCCAACCTGCATCGCACGCGACATTAACCATGCCGGACAGTTATCTCACGAGTCCTCTTTGTCAATGCCATTGCCTTCATTCGTCTTTTTATCAAGTGTCACAAAATGCGGACTTGCCATATTCAGCAGAGGAAACTCTTCGATGCGATAACCAAATGGATTGTGACGTAACCAATCGATTAGCCCCAACAACACATTTGAAGAATTCACAGAGTCTTCACGATTAAGCCTTCTCGATCCATGCATAATTTTATTTCGTACAGTATTTACCTTAACAACTTTTTTATAGAGACTCTCATCTTCTTCCTTAAGGCTCTTCCATCCGCATAGTTTTGCTAAGTGGCATAGATATACCTTTAGCCTCTCTTCCTTTATTGATTTCAACAAGTCTTTTTGATCCACTTCAGACAGGCCTGCCTGTACCATGCCTGATTTAATTACGTTTTGTATCAGATCATCTGTAAGAGAAAACAGGTTGACAAATGATTCCGTATAAAATCCAAGACTAACCAAGTCTATCGAGCTCATTACTCGCCGTGTAATCGGCGGGACTGGATTTGCTGCAGGGCCATTCGCCATTACCATGCCTGAAAAGACGCCAGACATCACAGCAACGGCATCTCTCTGAAGCATGAACGCTGGATTTATCCAACCTACCACTTTCTCATCTACACCAAGAGCAAAAAACGCTTTAACGTCAACTACGCCAATCTGCCTGCTAAACGAACTCATTTTTCCGACTACGTCTTGTGTCTTTGCCCATATGGTCACTTCGCTGATCGCATTAATAGAGCGATCAAATATTCTACGTATTTCCCCCGCGCTTCCTATGTCAACGCCACCCTGGCCTACATGAGTCACTGTAAAGACTGTACAATCTGTGACATCTATATCTATCCCTCTCTCGGGATCTGTCATTCTTTTGGGGAACGCATTTGCAACGAAACATTTCTCCCCAGAATCAATTTCAACTGGAAGTGTTCCGGGTGGAAGCTGTACTCGGCCTAGTACAGCCACATGACATTCCAGGCCTGCTGTATTTTCATTCATATGTCTAGCGGCCTTGTGTGCTTATGTTGGCAGACTAACGGACCCGATGTCGACATACAGAGAATTGCAGGGGAAGGATATGACGTTAAATAAACGAAAGGTGCCCCAACTCCAGTTCATCGCTTTGCTTTTTAGCGCATCCGTTCAGCCGCCCCACGTTTCTCGTATCCACCTAAACATATCCTTTTTTTCTGAGTTCGGGCCGTGACCGGACCAGTCTCCGGAATTGGATACTTCAAGGACGATGCGCCGCGAGTTTGGTTTCACAGTTGCGATCATGTCGCGAATATCTTTGGTGGTAAGAGTGTTGCTGGAATCAGTCAGCAACCAGAATCCGTCGATCCAGTGCCACCACCCGTATTTATCGCGAAACAGATTCGAGACTTGTTTCGTTTCTGAGGTCGTTAACCCGGCAACGGCAACCACGAATCGCTTCTTCATGGGTTCAGCTCCTCATTGCTGGAGCTGCTATGATCGCTGAGCAACTTGGAGCCATCGTCTTCAATTAGATCAACGGTCCCCATAATGTTGTCGCCGTAAAGGCCTTTCTCGATTGCCAGTTTCTGAATTGAATATCGCTCCGATCTGAGGGCGTCCCTGTCTTTACAGAGTAGATAAAAGTACGAACCGATGTATGTGGCAACCGAAACACATGTCATAATGCAAAGCGTCAGCCCAAGCCAAGAAGGTGAGTCGAAGATATATGAGGCGAGTGTGGCCGGCAACAGCATGGCCACTAACCATCCGAGTGGCTTCAAGGCCGTAGACCGGGAACCTCGAGCTGTAGCCTGTTCAAGGAATGCTCGGATGAATTCGGTACTTGGCATATGCCCCTGCATCAAAGTTCATTTCAATAGCCAGACAACGTACAAGGCTCAGTTGCCGGTCGTCCGCGGAAGCAGGTGCTCAACCGACAGCACCATTATCTCTCGCGGGCGTCGCCGGTCAATTACAACTGCTGATTAGGTCTCTGTCTGATCGAGCAATTCTAACGCGCGGGTACTACAAGCCACTTTCTGGTACGCGAATACGACCACTTCGGCGGCGTTAGCTGAATCGAAGCCGACCCCCGCTATTACGAAAAGACACCGCCATTTGGGCGGTGTCTTTTTCGTAGTGGGGGCAGGATTAGCCTGTGCGCTAGTACAGGCGTGAGTTGGCGTCAGCCAACACACTTGAACCGTCAAAGGTTCGACGCGGAGCACCGCGAGGCGCCGCGAAACTTGGCCACTTGCCAAGTGAGCGAATCCTGCCGGGTGGTGTTTTTCAATAACTGGACAGATTGGGTTCTGCGATTTGAATTGCCAAGAGGCAGTTCATACGCAGGTTCGACGTCGAGCACCGCGACGCGCCGCGAACGTAGTGAGCGAATCCTGCCCCCGCTACTTCTTGATGAAAAGGGACTTGCGTGTATCGCGAGTCCCTTTTTAGTTGGCAAACATGGGGCCGTTTGTACATCACTTTGTCCATTACACCACGCCACACACGGGACTCGCAAGGAACCGTAACCGCTTGCAAGGAGTCTCAACATGGCATCACGCATCAAACACAACAACACCTTCTATATGCAGTGGCGCACCGGCAAGAAGCTAAAGCGTCATGTTGGCGACCGATACGATCACCTCAGTGGTCATGGTCATGCCCGTGATGTGTGTGGTCGTGGTGGTCATGCTCTTTCGCCTTCGACTTGGGCGCAGCGTGGTCTTGTTCAGCGGGTCGGTAAATTCCGGTCGCGTGGATCACGAGTACTTCGGGCGAGGGCCGAGCCCCGACGGTTCCGACGACCGTAACCTGGTCAAGCGGGTTCAGGCCCGCCGCGATCGGGTCGGTTTCGAGCGGGGCGCCCGCTGCATCGACCAGCTGGACCGTCGCCGAATGGGCCACGAGGTTCGCGCGTGGCTCGCAGCAGTAATCCCACGGCGACGGACATGAGTCGTCCGGGATCTGACCGCAGTGAGGAACCACCGGGTCAACGATCGTAAACGATGAGCTGTCGGATGCGATCGGCGTAGCCCGCCCGCCGATGCGACCGATCAGGACGACGGCCTGACCCTCTTCGGCTTTCGGCTTTACCTGTCCGACTGGCACGGCGCCTTCCGGAGCCGCATCGATGAGCCACGCCGCAGGCTCGGATATCGCGCCGCCGACGCTTGGGGCCCCCTCGTCGCCGCAGCCCGCGATAAAAGCGACCGGTGCCAGCAGCACGGCGGCGAGAATCGTATGAGTGAAACGAAAGTGATTCATAGCAAGTAACTCCTTGAGTGATTAGTGTGACTTGAGTGCTTCGGCAATAGGCAAGCGAAGGCAGCGGACGGCCGGTGGTATGGCGCCAACCAACCCGACGGTGAGCCCGCCGACCAGCCCGGCGAAAACCACCGGCGCGTCCATCCGTAAGGCGAACGCGCCCATCGAGAACTTCACGGCCAGCCCGTCGAGCAGCAGCAGCCCGACGGCGCAGCCGATCAACGCGCCGCACGCCGCGGCGAACACGGATTCTTCGCTCAGGTTGATCACGATGGCCCGCCTGGTGTAGCCCAGCGCCTGGAGCATGCCGACCTCGCGGACACGCGCCGCGAACGCGGCGTACATCGTGTTCAGGCCACCCAACAGGCCACCCAGCGCGATCAGCACCGCCGTGATCATGATCATCCATCGGATCTGTGCCAGAAACGCGGCGATCGATGCGTAGTATTCCTGTTCGCGGATCGCGGTGACCTCCAGGTCCAGTCGCGCCTTGGTAAACGCATCGATGCTTACGAACCGGCCGCCGCGGTCTGCCGGTTCGAGCGATACCACGACACAGGAGATCGTACCCGGGCGTTTGGTGGCGATCTGCAGGTCGGTCAGCGGCAGCCAGACCTCGGCGTCCATCACCGTGCCCGGTGCGGCGAAGCGCCCGACGATCGTCCAGTTCCGGTCATCAAAGCAGAGTGTTTGCCCGATCGCCAACCGCTCCTCAGGCAAGCCCAGGCGTATGGCTGCCAACCCGCCGACCATCAGTTCGTCGTGGCCGGCGCGGGGAAACCGCCCATCGACAATCTCCACATGGGGGTGAACGAGCAGCGCGACGTCGCGCACGCCGCGCATCACGGCCTGGCGGTCGGTGTCGCTGGCGGCTTCGGTCTTAACCGGCAGCAGCGTGTGGATTTCGGGCGAGGCGTAGGCCACGCCGCTGCGCCGCTTAATGCCCACGATACTCGCCGCGACAATACCTTCAATGGAGGCGTTGATCTGCGATCGTTCGATCGATTCTTCGCTGCCGGTGCCGAGGATGATCACGTTCTCGTGTAACGCAGCCGGACGGGTCAGCGTCTGCTGCATGCCGCGGACGAACCCCGCCGCCGCGAGCACCAACAGCACCACCAACGCCGAACCCAGCAGCGACGCGAGCAGGCGCACCCGGCTTCGTCCGAGATTGCGGAACGCGTAGTGGAATGGCAACTGTCGCATGTCAGGTGGTCTCCATCATTCAGGCGGAACGGAAGCAAGCGGCGATCTGACGCCGCGACGCCTGCAACGCCGGCACGAGGCCCGCCACAACCCCAATCGCTCCGCAGATCAGCAACCCCGTCGCCAGCAGTTTCGCATCGGCCGCGATGGGGATGGTCGTGCCTTCGACCGACAGCGCGAAGCTGCCGAAGTGCGCAACGGCCAACGCGACGCCCGCGCCGACCACTCCCCCGACCAGCGCCAGCAGTGTGCCTTCGACGACGATGAGCGCCGCGACCAGCCAGCCGCTGTACCCCAGCGTCTGCAACACGGCGTGCTCAACGACGCGGCTCTGCACGCCGAGCACGATCGAGTTGGCGACGAGCGCGAGCACCGCGACCAGGCACCCCAAACCCAGCCAGCGTGCGAAGCCGACCAGTTCGATGATGTCGTCGGCCAGCCGGCCGATGAACGCCTTCTCGGAGAACGTGGCCGTGGGCTCGGAAGCGTGAACGAACAGCTCGTCGATCCGATTGGCCACGGGGTCCAGCATCGCCGGGTCGGTGACCTTCACGTTGAACTGCGTGACGATGCCCAGCCGATCTCGGCCGGCCATCTGCACGAAGGGCAACGCCGTGTAGGCCACGTTCTGGTCTTGTGGGTCGTCAGAGCGGAAGACCCCCGCAACGTAAGCGGTGATGCCCGCCGCGTCGAAAGTCATCCCCGGACGCAGGCCCCGACGTTCGGCCAGGGTCTCGCCCACGAGCGCCGCATCGGTGCGTCGCTGCCAATCCTCGGTCGATCCCGCGACCACTTCGATCTCCGACAAACGCGCGGAGATGAACCCGTCCTTTGGCACACCCCGGAAGGTCACCACGTCGAGACTGGTCCGGCAGTTGGTGACGACGACCATCATGGGGATCGCCGCAGCGACGCCGTCGACTTGTTCGATCCGGCGGAGATAATCCTGCGGCAACTCGCTGGTCGCTGGGCAGAACCGATCGGCGCGATACACCACGAGTGTGGTGTCCTCCGCCGTAGTCCGGGTGGCCTGCGCCACGCCGCGGTTCATCGCCTGGACCGAGGTAAACAGGAACATCGCGATCGCAACGCCCGCGATTGTCAGCAGCGACCGCACGCGATGTCGCGTCATCTGTTTGCGGACGTAGGGCAGACAGCGCAGCAGGGTCATGCGGGCACCTCCTCACGCTCGACTCCCGCCTCGACCAGTTGTCCCTTGTCGAGGTGCAGCGTGTGCTTGGCGTATTCGGTGGTCTGCGGGTCGTGGGTGACCATGATGATGGTCTTGCCCAGGTCCTGGTTCAATTGCTGCAGCAGCGTCATCGCCGTGTGCGCCGACGCCTTATCGAGATCGCCTGTCGGCTCGTCGGCGACGAGGATCGGCGGGTCGGTCACGATCGCACGCGCGATGGCCACGCGCTGTTCCTGGCCGCCCGACAACTGCCTCGGGTAGTGGTCGGCGCGGTCGGCGATCCCGGCACGCTCCAACGCAAGCGACACGCGCTCGTGCCGTTGCCGTCGGCTGATCTTCTGCAGCAGCATCGGCAGCTCGACGTTCTCGTAAGCCGTAAGCACCGGCACGAGGTTGTACAGCTGGAAGACATAGCCGACATGGGTGGAGCGCCACGCCGCCAGGCCGTTGCGGCTCATTTGCGCCAGGTCCGATCCTTCCACGGTCAACGACCCGCGGGTCGGCGAATCGATCCCCGCGATCAGGTTCAGCAGTGTTGTCTTGCCGCTGCCGCTGGGTCCCATCAGTGCCAGGAAATCGCCTCGGGGCACATCCAGGTTCAGGCCGTCCAGCGGACGGATGACCTGGTCGGCCTTGTGGTACTCCCGTGTCAGTTCTCGGCATTCGATCATCGCCATCAGTCATGACTCCTTTGGCTCGTGGCGTTGAAGCGCACGCGCTGGCCGTGTTCAACCTTCGTGTAATCCACGACCAGCAGGTCCCCGGGTCTCAGCGATCCCGACACCGACGCCCAAGCGCCTTTGATCTCGCCGCGCTCCACGCTTGTCTGCCGAACGGTCCCGCGATCGCCGCGGCGGTCGGAGACAACCCACACCCGATCGGTGCCGTCGCGGCCGTCGATCGCTTCTTCGGGCACACGGACGGCGAGGCCTCGCGAAGCGCCGGGACGGGGCGATGCCTCTCGATCCGCCAGGAACTTCACCCGGGTCAGCATGTCGGGTCTCAGCAGAGGCGACGGATCGATCACCTTGACCTTCACCTCCAGCGTGTTCTTCTGCAGGTCAGCGGCGTGAGTGACGCGCAATACCTCCCCCACAAACATCTCATCGGGCAGGACCTCCACGACCACCTCGCACCGCTGTCCCAGGCGGATGTGAGCAACGTCGGCCAGCGGCACGTCTACGCGCACCTGAAGCCGTTCCGGGTCGTACAAGTGCAGAACGTGTGCCGAGTGCGGCTCGTCCGCACCGAGCATGACCTTGCCGCCCGGCACGACGTGACGCTGCGTGACGTAGCCGCTGATCGGCGCACGGATGATCGTTCGTTCCAACCGCAGCGCCGCGTTGTCGCGGTCCACCTCGGCGGCGGCGACGATCGACTCGGCACGGTCAACCGCGGCGCGGGCAGCGTCGAGGCGTTGCCGCTCATCGGACCGCAGCTCCATGTTGCGTTGGGCGGCTTTGAGTTCCGCCCGGGCCATCGCCAGCTTCGCCTCGAGTATCGGCCTGCGCTGCTCCAGTGAGGTGACACGCGCCGCGGCTTCGGCGGCCTGCTCACGCGTCTCGATCACATCCATCTCCGTCACCGCACCCGAGGGTCCCAGCCCCGTGTAACGGCGGTGCTCCTCGGTGTAGCGACGCGACTGGGCGCGGGCCCCGGCGATCAGAGACGGCAGTTGCGCCAGTTCCGCCTCGGCT
This sequence comes from Phycisphaeraceae bacterium, assembly GCA_028281485.1. Taxonomy (GTDB): domain Bacteria; phylum Planctomycetota; class Phycisphaerae; order Phycisphaerales; family Zrk34; genus JANQHD01. The sequence continues at coordinate 11,504 of JANQJT010000144.1, read as the reverse complement.
TCAGCCACCGCGGCCCGGCCCGATTCCACCGCACGCTCGGTCTCAACCGGTTCGTCCCAGCCGGTCTGGGCCGCGGCGAGTTCAGCCCGTGCAATGCCGAGCCCCGCCTTCGCTGACGCCAGCTCAGCCTCGGCCAGCCGCAGCGCCAGCTTCGCATCGTCATCGACCAGCTGGGCCACCACCTGTCCGGCGGTGACGTGTTCACCCTCAAGCACGTTTACTCGCGCCACCACGCCATTAATCAGCGAGGTGCACGCGGTGTAGAAAGGCTCCGCCTCCAGCCAACCCGGGGCTTGAACCGTCCTCTCGGACTCGGCGGCCGAGGCTTCGATGGTGGGTGGGTTGTCGATCGGCTCGGCCGTAAAGCTGGCCTGAACCACCGACACGGTTTGCACGGGCCGCAGCGTCGGCCAGGCGCTCCAGGCGATCAGCCCGATCGTTACCAAAGCGACCAATACGGGCAGCCAAAGCGCCCGACGACTTCGGCGCGGCGCAGCCACGCGAGGGGCTGGCGCAACAGCGCTGCTGCGTAGCGAATCAATACGATCCATTGGAGTGTGCTCGTCTACCGGGTGTCCAGGTTCACGTTTCACGCGCACCCGTTGAGTCGGGTGCGCACGACATTAAGTGAGAACGCGGAACTCTGGAGGCGGAACGAGCAACAACAAGACGGCGCTCGGGCACCTCTGACGGCAATCGACGCCAGCCAGACCCAAGTCAACATCCCAGGCGAATAGTTCGCTCGAGTGGATCGGCAAGAACGAGAGCGTGGTGGAATGAACGCAGCAATTGAGCGGGCAATCACACGGGACATCTTCGGGCTGAGGGGCCGTGGGTTGCCGCTCAGGCGCGTGGCCTTCGTGCTGACAACGCACCTGGCCAGGCGTGTCGCCGCAAGCAGAACGCTGCGCTTTCGAACTCACGTGTTGCACTGCGTTAATCGCGGGGCAGTCGCCTTCACGGTGATCACAGGCCCCCGCATCAGCAACCAGCGAGGTCTGAGCAGCGAACACAGCGGCCAGCAGGATGGTCACGGTCTGCCGAAACATGAAAAACATTGTAATACACCCGGATGCAATTGGACAACCGCCGATCGACGGCGTGCGATCGCGATCTGCTCTGAATCCAAGCCGCCAACAGGCCTGACGTTGCCGGATCGGTGCTGCAGTGCGCCGAGGCGACGAACAGGTCCTGTGACAGACACGATCGTGGCCGCCCGATCATGCCGGGTGGCGCGAGCCGCGTTGTATCCATCGTCGAAACAACTCCGGCCCCCAGAGTATCACCAAGCCGCTAAGCAACCAGCCCCCAGAAATCCGTACCGCCATCTCAAATGGCGGAACGGTATAAGGATCCATAAAGCGAGCACTGCCACCATACCACAAGACTAGGCATAAACACGCGCACACGCCAAACCACACAATGGTCATCAGCACAAGCCACCAGGATCGCAGTAGCGGTTTGGCAAATAACTGATTGATCATCACCCCGAGAATGAATGGGGCAAACACCATCCAAAACAGCTCGTGATAATAAGGAGATAAGAAGATCACCCAATCACCTCAGTTCTACCAGTTATCACATCGATTATACAGGCATCGAAACCGAGCCTCTGCCGGTTCCGCGAATCCCGATTCACCTATTTTACTGCCATCCCCCCACTCCCGACGATACAATACACACATCGGGCCCGCATTCATCAGCCTGGCTCATCAAGCCAATCGTCGGCCCGCCAAAGGAGTCCTTTCCATGACCGAACAAGAATACCAAGGCGACCACCCCCACCAGCACGGCCCCGGCTGCGGTCACACCGCCATCCGATACAACGGACACATCGACTACCTCCACGACGGCCATCTCCATCACCAGGAGGGCGACAAGGTCACCGAGCACGCCATCCCCATCTCAGAAACCAATCCCGACGGCTGCAATCCCGTCAAACACACCGGCCACGAGTCCGGCCACGTCTGCGGCCCCGGCTGCGGACACGAACCCGTCCCACACGGCGACCACATCGACTACCTCGTCATCGATGAAAACGGCAACGCACGACTCCACCACCCCCACGGCGACCACTGCGACGACCACGGCCCCGTCGACATCGTGCAGTAACCAGTCACGACGATTTGTTTTCTAACACAAAGCCACCAACCGTCAGCGCACGCTCACGTCACACCGCCCCACCGACCTCCGTCAGCGTCTCCAATGGCAGCGACAACAGGTGATGCGCCTCACGCCGGCTCGATCACCCGCCCCATAAAGCACAAAGGCATCTCACCCACCATCACGTCCAGCTCGTCCACAAACCCCTCGCTGCGGTAGAACCCATAGGCCGGCGTATCCTTCGCCACCTCCAGCGTCACCGCGTCGTATCCCCGCTCGCGTGCGTACTCGAACACGTGGCGGATCAACCGCCGACCCAACCCCTTGCCCTGGAACTCCGCCAGTGTCCCCAGCAGCAACAGCTCTAATCGTTTCTCACCCGTCGTGTGCTTCTGGTTCATCACCCGCTTAAACGTGCGAAACTGTCGCCAGCCGAACGTCCGGATCATGCGATAGAAGAACACCGTCATCCTTCCCCAGCCCGGCTCATACCCGTCCGCGTGCACAAACCCCACGCACCCCAGCTTCCCGTCCTGGCGCACCCCAAACAGCTGCGCATCGGGCGCCGATCCGAACGCCTCAATCAGCGTCCGCATCATCCGCCGCGCCTTCTTCCCGGTCGGGTCCACAGGCATCATCGGATGCTCCGCAAACGACTTCGCCAACGCCTCAATCGCCTCATGGCGATTCTCATACGCAATAGATTCGATCAACGCATCGCTCCATATCAAGCATTTTTCTCCAGCCACCCACCCCCCGCCTCCATCATGACCCAATGGCTATCGAGTGACGCGGGAGACAGCAGAATCAGAATGTGATCACTGCCTCTGAGGTTTTTCCAAATCTCACCCGCAAAATAATCACCCGCTTGATTGTCTTTCGCCGCCAAGTATGTCTCTACATGTTCCTCAGCGTCGAGCTCCTCGTCGTCGTTTATTTTTCGTAAGTCCTCTTCGATCTTACCGGCCACACACACGTCATGCGAAGAATGGCTGATGAAGACCTTCATGGTAGGGTTTCCCTTTGAATCAGGATCGGATAATTGCCTAATTATAGCCTCAAAGACACATCATCGCATTGTCATTATCGCATAAGTCATGACTGATCAGTATGGGATTACTGCCAAAGTGTTGCCGCAGTGTTAAGGGCCTCGCAAAATGTAGCGAAACCAGAGACATCCACCTTATGATCACGATTTCATAGTATCGCTTGTCTGGCCCTCGGACACGAAGTACCTTGCCTATGAGTCTTCGACAAACCGGGCACAACAATGAGAATCTTCCTCTCTGCGACAACCCAACAGCTCAAACACTGTCGCGACGCGTTGGCCAGCGACCTGCGCGCCATGGGCGCTGAGGTAAGGGTACAGGATGACTTCCAACAGGGTACCGGTACTCTATTAGAAAAACTGGAAGACTACATCAGCGATTGCGACCGCGTCGTCGCTCTCGTCGGCTCAGCCTACGGTTCTGAACCCACCCCATCCGAACGCCCCACAAACACCCCTCGGCGATCCTACACGCAGTGGGAATACCACCTCGCAAGAGGTGAACGCCTGAACGGCACGACCACCGCCGCAATACCCACCTGCGTCTACTTCGCATCCGATTCCTTCCTTAACGAAACACCGATTACCCAACCCGAACACGAAGAGAAGCTGCAGCAAGACTTCATCCAGGCCATACTTGATTCAGGCAAGGACCACCTCGAGTTCTCATCCATCCACGAGCTCGGCCGATTCGTCTTGCGCGATGGTATGCGTCTGCGCGAATCCAACTATCACATCAACAACCTGCCCCCGTCCATCGGATCAATCTTTCATGGACGCGATCACCTCATCGCCGAGATCCAACAGCACCTCAATGGCTACTCAGCTAAACCTCTCGTCCTCTTCGGCATGGGCGGCATCGGAAAAACCCGCCTCGCGCTAGAGTATGCGCACCAACATGTAGATAGCCGTTCAGCAACTCTCTTTGTCTCAGCCCACACCCCAGAATCACTGCAAACCGATCTCGAAGCACTCACCAGCACAAACGTACTGAATACCGACGAACCCATCACGAATTGGCTCGAAGAAAACCCGGGCTGGTTGCTGATTATCGATAACGTCGATGAAAACGCATCCGTTGCCGCCGTCAAAGCTCAACTGCCCAGCCTGCGACGCGGCAACATCCTGATCACCTCACGCAACGACCGCTGGGGACCGACCGTCCAGTGCATAGACGTCGATGTGCTGGATCGTAAAGACGCCATCGCGTTCCTCTGCGCCAGAACCGACCAACACCGAATAAAAACGCGGGGCGACACATCTCACGCCGGTCAAATCACCGACGACATGGGCAATCTACCCTTAGGTCTCGAACACGCCGGAGCCTACATAAACGAGCAAACCATCTCGTTCGACGAGTATCGCCAAGAGTGGAAAACCAGCAACCGCAACGTGCTCGAATGGCACGACCCGGATTTCATGACATACGACCGCCAGGTCGCCACCACCTGGGAAACCAGCATCAAACAACTCGGCCCGCAGGGCATGACTCTACTCAACCTCAGTTCGCTCCTGGCTCGAGCGACCGTGCCCGCGGCGTTATTCGAAACCGACGCCGCCAAGCAGCAATTCCAGGAGCTTGTCACCACACGGGATTCCACCCACGCAAGCACCGCCCCACGCTCGTTTCGCGAAGGCTACAAGCAACTGCGACGATACTCTCTCGCTCGCCAGCGCGGCACCGGCAGTCGCGACCTCATCGTCCATCCCCTCGTCCAGGAAATCACCCTGCACCGCCTTTCCGAAGACAAGCAAGTCGAATACGTGTCCGCGTTGTGCAGGTGGTTCGTGGCCTATGCCGGCGATGCCAATTGGAAACCCGCCAACCCCTCTCAATGGAGTCTGCTGCTCCAACACGCCCGCGCGATCGACGACCACATGCAAAGGCTCTCGATCGAACGCGATTACGACGTGATCGATTTCATCGCCCGCGCCTGTGACAAAGGGGGCATGTTCGACGACGCCGTACGCTACGCCGAAGACAGCCTGGCGATCAAAACAACAAAACTGGACCCCGACGACAAAGAGATCCTTGGGACAAAAGATTTTATCGTTCACAAGCTCTGGCGCGCCGGAAAACTGGATCGCGCACTGGAGATATCGCAGCAACTGCTGGAGCAATACGAATCGCTGCGCGAAGAAGATCATTACGATATAGTCAGCACACAACACAACATGGCCGACATCCTTCAGTCCCAGGGCCGTACCCACGAGGCGCTTAAACTTCTTGAGTACGTCCTGAAAGTCTACAGAAGGATTCTCAAGCCCGATCACAAACACACACTTGTCTGCCTCAATGACCTCGCCAGCGCACAGTTAAACAGCGGCTACGTTCAACAGGGCGAACAGTCTCTACTCGAAGCCCTTGCCGGCCACGAACGCACCGACACAGTACACAGCGAAGACGGCGCACGTGTCCTGGACAACCTTGGCCAGCTCTACGGCAAACTCAACCGATGGAACGACGCCCTGCCGTACCTCCAAAGAGCCGGGCGCGTCCGCGAAAGCGTCTACGGCGCGGATCACCCTTACACACTGGGTTCGCAGCGCGACATTGCCATCGCACTCTATCACCTCGAGATGCACGACGAAGCGGATCGGTTATTCCGGAACGCCCTCTCCATCTCCGAAACCGCCTCTGAACTGGCAAGAAAGAGCAATCTACACATGCTGGGATATTACGCGGCCTTTCTTGGAAGCATAAACAAGACCAGTGATGCCGAACAGCTCTGGAAACAAACCGAGCAACGCTGCATACATGAGTACGGCGATGAACACGACGTGACCCTCCACGTCCGACTCGCCATCGGCAACTTCTATCAAGAGACCGACCGCCTCGATCTATCCGAACCGATCCTGCGATCAGTCTACGAGTCGCGCCACAGAGAGTATGGCGAAGATCACGAAGAGACACTCAACGCCCTGTTCTATCTCGCCGATCTATTTCGCCAAAAAGGCCAGCGAGAAACCGCCAAAACAAAGTGCGAACAGGGCTTGAAAACCCTTGAATCCGCTGATCGACAAGACGACCTGGCACTTCGGTTTATCAACCAACTCATCAACATCCTGATCGAAAACGATCAACCCGAAGAAGCCGAACGGCATATCCATAACTCTCTCCAACTCAGGCGTGACAGGCTTCAGACATCCGATCCGGAAAACGCCCTGTTCTTGAATAGTCACGCGTTAGCGCTTCGCCGCATGGGCCATTATCCTCAAGCCACCCGCATGCTCCGCGAAGCGATCTCAATCGAAGACAAATACCTGCCCCCCGAACACGCCAAACGCCCCCATCGCCGCAACAACCGCGCCATGGTGTTCATGCTCGACGATCAACTCGAAAAGTCCGCTGACCTGGTCGCCGAAGCTTGGAACCTGAAATCGACCATCAGCGATGGCGGGCACGACATGACCAGCGCACGCCTGCTGTTCACCAGACTGGCGCTCGACTGGCTCTGTGATGCCGATCCCACAGTCCACCTCGGCCAACTCAAGACCCTGTTGTCTGGACAATCTCTTGATTGTTACGGCAGCATCGATCCCATCTGGGACGCCGACGACATCATCGGTAAACTCGCTGAATCCCTGTCCAGCCAACGTATCGACTTCCTCAAAGCCCTCATCGACGCGCTCAACGACCTCGACGAAGTCGACGAACTCGACGCCTTCGACTTCTGGGCAAAGCAACAACCCGTCCCGCTGGACACGCCCTGGTAACGCGTGACCCTCCTCACGTTCCGTGATGTCCCATATCCCGTGATCCCCGTCTCCATATTCAATAACCGTAATCAAGCCCGAATAAAAAGATGGAGGCCGCCGTTCGGGCAGCCTCCACCAAAAGGAGGGAGATTGGGTCTCGTTAAGCCGGCTTACTTCATAAACCTCCAAATGAACCGATCGAACATCCGATCACTCAGCCAACGACGCAGGAACAACATCGTCCCGGCGTACTTGCCCGCCGCGTAACGCGTCTTCGGTTTCTTCGCTCTCAACGCCCTCTGGATCGTGTCCGCGATCACGCTCGGCGGAGAGGCGTCGTTCTCCATCGATCGCTTCATCATCGCAGCGAATTGCTGCGTCGTCGGCCCGTACGCCGTATCGCCGGAGATCTCCATCAACGGACCGATCAGCACCTCATCAAACTCCGTATTGATCGCGCCCGGCTCGACAATCACCACGTCGATCCCGAACTCCGCGACCTCCATCCGAAGACAATCGCTCCACCCCTCCAGCGCGTGCTTCGTCGCGATGTACCACGCGCCCAGCGGGCTGTAAACCTTGCCGCCGATCGACGTGATGTTCACGATCGTCCCGGCCTTCTTCTCACGCATCCCCGGCAACACCAGCTGCGTCAGTCGGCCCAATCCGAACAGGTTCACCTCGAACTGGTGCCGGGCCTTCTCGATCGGCGTGTCTTCCACCGCGCCGTTCAAACCAAACCCCGCGTTGTTGATCAGGATGTCCACGCCCCCCGCCTCGTCCTTGATCCGATCCACCGCGGCAATCACCCGTTCGTCTACCGTGATATCCATCGCGATCGGACGGGCGCCCCTGCTTTCAAGGTCCGCCATCTTCTCCACGCGACGAGCCGCCGTGTACACCGTGTAGCCGCCGTCCGCCAGCAGAGTCTCAGCCGTTGCCTTGCCGATCCCCGCCGATGCGCCCGTAATCAGTACCGTCTTTTTCGCTGACATGAGACTCGCCTTGTGCTATCTGTCTTGCAAGCCATGTTTCTTACGCAACCGTTGACATCGATTGGATCGTCGGACTCACGCCGGTTAGCAGTTCGCTGACATCCCATAGCCGCTCGGCGTCCGCGTCACGCTTCGCCGCGTCCGTGCAATCCACCCTCACCGGATAGCCGTTCATCTCCATCATCCGGTGCGGTCCGTAGTAATCGTTACCCGCGACGTCCGGATCGGTCGCCGCTCGCAGCGTCGGCAACGCCCCCTGCTCCGTCTTCATCGCAAAGATCAGGTTCATCGCCCGGATCAGCAGGCTGTGACGCTGCAGGTCCGTTCCCGTCCAACCCGGATGCGCCGCCACCGCCTTCACGTCGATACCCGCCTCGGTCAACCGGCGATGCAGCGCCCGCGTGAACAACAGATTCGCCAGCTTGCTCTGGCCGTAAGCACGGGCGGGCTTGTACCCGCGTGCGGTGAAGTTCAGGTCCTCAAAGTCCATCGCCCCGTGCCGGTGAGCGATGCTCGACACCGTCACAACACGCGCGCCCGGCGTCCGTCCCAGCAGATCAATCAGATGACCCGTCAGGGCGAAGTGGCCCAGGTGATTCACGCCGAACTGCAACTCAAAACCCTGGGCCGTCTTGCTCTCCGGAGGAATCATCACGCCCGCGTTGTTGATCAGCAGGTCCAGCCGATCATTCGTCGCAACAAAGGACGCCGCAAACGCCCGCACCGACTCCAGATCCGACAGGTCAAGCGGGGCATACGTTGCGCGGCCCTTCGGGCGCTCAGCCATGATGCGCTCGGCCGCGGCCTCCCCCTTTTCTTGACTACGACACGCCAGCGTCACCACCGCCCCCCTTTGCGCCAGCACCTTCGCGGTTTCAAAACCGATCCCCGTGTTCGCACCCGTCACGATCACGATCTTGTCGGTCTGATCCGGGATGTTGTTGTGGGTCCATTTCATCGTGCACCACCCTCTGTTGCGGTTAAACACATGATCCTCTTATTCCGTCACGCGATCCGCCAGGACCACGCCGATATACCGTTGCATCTGTTCCAGGTACGCCTCGCGCGTATGGACATACTTCTTGAGCCCGTCCGTCGCCGAGATCAGCAGCGCCCCCACATCGTTCCCGTCCACACCCGCCGGCAGACGCACGCCCGCCGACTCGATCGCCGCGCCGATCACCGATTCATACGCGGTCCGAGCCTGCATGATCTTGTCACCAAACGCAGACGTGGCCGCCTCCATGATTTCGGTTGCGTGCGGCGCCCGCGCGAACGATTCGACGTGTTGGCCGCACCAGCAGTCGAAACTCGCCAGCAACCGGTCGGCCAGCGCCCCGTCCGCTTCGATCGCCGCGATCGATTCGGCGAGAGTCGATTCCAGCGCGTGCTCGACCGCCTCACGGAACAGCTTCTCTTTCGATTCGAACTGCTGGTACACCCATTGCCGCGAGACGCCGATCGCCCGAGCCAGATCCTCCATCGAGCTCTTGCGGTATCCGTACTGGAGGAACACCCCCACGGCGGCTTGCAATGCTTCTGTGCGATTCATGCCCATAGTTTACATTATTAATCTAATTTGTCAACTAATATCCCATTTAATATACATCGCGACTCTTAAATTGATCGCACAAAATAGCCATTAGACTTTTATATAAAATGGTTTATAGAAATCAGACCGTATAAAAATAAAATGACGCCTAGTCTTCTATTTCCACGCCGTAGTGCTTCATCCACCACTTCACGTGGGCTTCGGGAGGCGAATCCAGCCTCAATCCTCGCCGCTCCAGCGCGCTACCGTGCCAGCGTGTCGACGACGCAATAGCCGCCTCTTCAAGGCTCGCCTCTTCCTCCACCTGTCCCCGATCACCCGTCCGCTCGATCCACTTATCCAGTTCATGACGCATCTTCTTGAGTTGCTTGGCGTAAGCCGGATCACCCGCCAGGTTCACAATCTCATGCGGGTCCGCCTGTGTGTCGTACAACTCCTCAACCGGCCGAGGCGACACAAACAACTCCGCCTGAACCTCGGTCAGCTCACCTTTCTCGTGCATCATCTGCATCAGCGGCTGCACCGGGTAATGCAACAGCTTGTAGTAACTGCTCGGCATCATCGCTCGCTCAGGCATCCCGTTACGGATGTACTTAAAACGCTCATCACGCACGCTCCGTAACCGCGCCGGCGCATTGCCGTTTCGATTACGAGCAGCGAACACGTAGCGACGCCGTTCACCATCAAGGAAATCGATCCCATGCAAGTAATGTGGCAACTCGATCCCCCCAAGCGTCAACGTCGAAGCCGACGCATCGATCAGGCTCACCAACCGGTCGTCCACCGTCCCCGCATCTCGACCATCAGGCCAGCGTACGATCAGCGGAACGCGAACCCCCCCGTCGTACAACCACTGCTTGCTCCGCACCTGCGGCCGACCCTGATCGCTAAAGAAAATCACCACCGTGCTGTCCAGGAGCCCGTCTTCCTCCAATCGCTTCAACACATCCCCGACCTGACGATCCAACATCTCCACGTCCGACAGGTAATGCGAATAATCCGCCCGCACCAGCGGATGATCGGGGATGTAAGGCGGAATCGTCACCTCACGACGACGAGATATCCTCGACTCTTCGTGGAACGGTCGATGCGGCTGGAAGACCTGAACCTGCGAGAAAAACGGTGTTTCCTCCGGCCGCTGACGCCAGTCGTGGCCGTCGTACATCCGCTTGCCGAGTCGGAAGTTGTAATCCGTCTTCCCACCGCCGCTCAGCTCCGAGTTGCCGTTGGTCACGAAGTACCCCGCCGCGCGGAAACGCTCGGTGATCGGCACGACGCCGTCCGGCGGCGCCTGCTTGGGATTCGTCCGGTGATGATGCGTGCCCGTCGTCGTCTGATAGACACCGGTGATGAACGCCGAGCGGGACGTCGAACACACCGACGACGTCGAAAACGCGCGCGTGTACATCACGCCCTCTTTCGCCAAACGATCGAGGTTCGGCGTCGACACCGCCTTCTCGCCGTAACAGCTCAGGTCAGGGCTCAAATCGTCGGCGATGATCCAAAGAATGTTCAGCCGCTGCCGTTCCACCGCCGGTCGCGTCTGCGCACCGCACGCCGTCACAAACACCATCACGGTCATCAACACCGCCACGCCCAAATACTTCCGCACGGTCCTGTTCCCTAAGCCGGTGAGTTCTGCCTTACACATCGTTCTCATACCCCACCCGATTCCTGCAACACCAACTCCTGATTCAACAACACCGCACACGTCGGGATCACACGCGACTCGATCGATGCTTCGATACCCATATCGCTGACCTCTTGCCGCTACGCGAAACAACGCACGCGGAACACCGACGCGGGCACGTTCGCGCTCGGCCGCTCACACTCCAAACGCAGCTTCTTCGTCTTCACCTTCCGTTTCAGGTCAACCACCCAACGCGTCTGGTGATTGTCTTCGAGTCTGGCCAACACATGACCATCACCGTCCAGCAGCCGCGCACGACGCACACAATACGGCATCACGCGCTCCGGGTGCCCCATCAACACCGACTCCATCGGGTGATCCAAATCGCTATCGAACGACACCACCACGCGAGAAATCTCCTGATCCCGCTTCCAGTTCAGCTCGATCCACGGCTCGGTGTCTTCCAGCGAAGCCACC
>JANQJT010000135.1 GCA_028281485.1 Phycisphaeraceae bacterium | reverse complement strand
CGAGGCGAACTCGACGATCTCCTTCGAGATGCGGACGCTGCACCAGTCGTGGCCGCACATCGCGCAGAAGTCGGTGTCGACGTCGAGGTCCTCGTCGTGCAGGGCACGAGCCGTGTCCGGGTCGAAGCTCAGCTCGAAGTGCTTCTCCCAGTTGAGGGCGGCTCGGGCCTTGGTGAGTTCGTCGTCCCGATCGCGAGTGCCCGGGATGCCGAGGGCGACGTCGGCCGAGTGGGCGGCGATCTTGTAGGCGATGCAGCCCTGCTTGACGTCGTCCTTCTTGGGCAGGCCGAGGTGTTCCTTGGGTGTGACGTAGCAGAGCATGGAGGCGCCGTGGTAGGCGATGGAGGTGGCGCCGATGCAGGATGTGATGTGGTCGTATCCGGGGAAAACATCGGTGACGAGCGGGCCGAGCACGTAGAACGGTGCGCCGTGGCAGAGGCGACGCTGGAGCTTGGTGTTGTATTCGATCTGGTCGAAGGGGACGTGTCCGGGGCCTTCGATCATGACCTGGACGCCGCGTCGCCAGGCGCGTTCGGTGAGTTCGCCGAGGGCTTCGAGCTCGCGGAGCTGGAGGGGGTCGGTGGCGTCGGCCAGTCCGCCGGGCCGGCAGCCGTCGCCGATGGAGAAGGTGACGTCGTGCGTGCGGAGGATGTCGCAGATCTTTTCCCACGCGGTGTACATGGGGTTTTGCTGGTTGTGCGTGAGCATCCACTTGGCGAGGAGTGATCCGCCGCGCGAGACGAGGCCGATGAGTCGGTCCCTGGCGTATTGGAGGTGTTCGCGGAGGACGCCGGCGTGGACGGTCATGTAGTCGACGCCCTGTACGGCCTGGTGTGTGATCTGGTCGAGGATGATGGCTTCGTCGAGGTCTTCGATCTTGCGGCCGATGATCATGGAGTAGATGGGGACGGTGCCGATGGGGACGGTGGCGTTTTGGATGATGGCGGCGCGGGTGGTGTCGAGGTCGCCCCCGGTGGACAGGTCCATGACGGTGTCGGCCCCCCACCGCTCGGCCCACTGGAGTTTTTCGACCTCTTCGCTGGTGTCGGACGAGACGGGCGAGGCGCCCATGTTGGCGTTGATCTTGGTCTTGGAGGCGCGGCCGATCGCCATGGGGTCGAGTTTGTGGGCGAGGTGATGGATGTTGGCGGGGATGACCATGCGGCCGGCGGCGATCTCGTCGCGTACCTGATGAGTGGTGAGGTGCGGCTCGCGCTCGGCGACACGTTGCATCTGCGAAGTGATGATGCCGAGTCGGGCGGATTCTAATTGGGTAATCGGTTCAAACTCCGGGGGGGCGACGGCGCGGATGGGTTGGTCGCCCTGGTTGTGGCCGAGGCAGCCGGTGTCGCGTGAGTCGGTGGTTTCGATGGACCAGCCGTCGGGCAAGAAGTCCCACGCGGTCTTGTCGGAGGGGGCGGGCATGCCGGGCGTGTCGGGGGAGCTGAAGGCGTAGGGTGTGCCGATGCGTGGTGGGTTGGCGAAGGAGCCGGGCGTGGTGGCGTGGCCGGTGCCGGGGTTGGCGCCGAGGGGCGGGAGGGTGTAGTTGCCCCAGCGATCTTCGTTACCGGCGGATGACGGGTTTGTGGGTTTGATCATGACGTGGACTCCCCCACCGCGCGTGCGGTGGTCGTCGTGTCGTGTGTTGAAGTGGCGGGGAACGAAGACACGTTCGCGCTCCCTACGCGGCCGGGTTCCGTTTCCGGATGGGCCGGGCCGATCAGGTTCCAAGGGTTTGTTCTCAGTGCGTCGCGACGTGCGTGCACACCCCTGGCGAACTCAATGGTTCATAGGATAGGACTGAGGGGTGGGGGGAACAAGTCGAAGGAGTTTTTACTTGCGATTCGAGGTGAGGCGCGGACAATTCATACATCGATCCACACGATCGGGGGATTCGCTTGAGTATTAGCCATTACATATTGACGGAAGACGAACTAGCTGACCTGTCGCCGTTGGTGGCCAAGGGCGAAGATCGGGATCAGGTCATCGATCGCGTGATCAAGGGGTGGGTGGACGATCCGCCATCGCTTGATTTAGTAATAGAAGACTTCGCAGCTCACAAAAGCACGCTGTATCGTTGTGATCTGCGTGATGACAACCCCGGGGCGTTGTGCATCGATCCGGGGCTGTTGATACGCCAAGCGATTGAATACGCAACCGAGCAAGACAAAGAACTTACGATCGCATTAGTGGCGTGTCATGTGCGTTTGTGTAATGTAAGTGAAATATCGTTATCGGGACCATTCATTTGCATCGGCTGCTTGTTCAGACATAGCACGAATTTTTCTCTGGCGGTGTTCTTAGACGATGCGGATTTTCAGGGTACGACTTTCAGAGACAGGGTGCTTTTTGATCATTTGACGTTCGGCGGCCGCACGTCTTTTGGAGGCTCGACGTTCTGCAACGTCGTGTCTTTTAAAAATTCGACGTTCCATCACACCGCGTCTTTTGAGGCCTCGACATTTGGCGACGATGTGACTTTTGAGCTCTCGACGTTCAGCCGCGACGCGTCTTTTTGGCGATCGACGTTCAGCGGCAAGGCGAATTTTGGGCACACGACGTTCGACGGCGATGCGAATTTTAAACGCTCAATGTTCGACAGCGATGCGAATTTTAAGCGATCGACTTTCGACCGCAACGCGGGTTTTTCGGGATCGAAGTTTGTAGGTGAAGCGGATTTTGGAGGATCGAAGTTCGTAGGCGAAGCAGATTTTGGGGGATCGAAGTTCGTAGGCGAAGCGAGCTTTGCGAGTTTGACGTTCGACGGCGATGTGGGTTTCAGGGAATCGAAGTTCGTCGATGATGCGGTTTTTGTGAACTCAACGTTCGGCGGTAGCGCAGTGTTTCAGGGTTCTACTTTCTATGGCCGGTGTTTCTTTCAAGGCAGCCGATGGCTGGGGCGAGGTTTTGATCTAGATGATGGAGATTTACGTCGTGCAGAATTGGAGCGGATTAGGCAATATTTACCTGAACGGTCGGGCTTGGTGTCTCGGATTGGTGCGAATGCGTTTGGTTGGCCGCAGTGGCGAGTCGTGCGGGCAATCGGATCGCTGACGGCGCTGACGCGCGTGTCTTACTGGGCCTTGCTGGTGGTGCCGATCTTGGCGGCGGTTTGGCCTGCCGTGAGGCGGGGGATCAACACATACAACGATGGGCACGCAGAATTGCTGCTGCCGGAGGTGATGCCGCTGACGTGGGCGCTGGCGTGGGGGGCGGCGGTTGCGGTGGCGCTGGGGCAGGTGATCTACCAGTCAGTCGCACCGGAGCGCGTGAAGCAGACCACGGCGGAGGCGATGATCCGACAGGCGCGGGAGGACACGCGGCAGGACGGAATGATTGTTGAGGAGCGGCTGCGCGCGGCGATCGACGCGATCCGTCTGGCGGCGGAGAAGCTGCCCTATCTCTACAACTCGTGGTTTGTGAAGCGGGGATTACGGACGATCTGGCTGCCGCATGACGTGAAGTATTATGAGGACTGGGAGCCGGAAGAAGAACCGGCCGACGAAAAGGAAGAGAGAGGCTTCGAGAAAGAGCCTCACACGGCACAGGAGGTGGGTAGTGCGGATCGCAAGCGAATCGCCATCGAAGAGGGCGAGCGGGCGACGTATGAGTTGGCTGTGCGTGACAAGCCCAGTTGGGCGGCGCTGGCGACGGGGCTGTACCTAATCGGCGGTTGGTTTGTGTTGATGATTCTATTGACGCAGACGGCATCGATCCTGGCGGCGACCGGCTTCGAGGGGTTGCATGAGTGGCTGGGTCCGATCCGCTTGCCCATGACGATCGTGGTGGGGGTGGGGCTGGGGGTTTACACGGTGCTGATGACGATCGTGTCGCTGCCGGGTGTGGAGCAGAAGCTGGAAGCTTATGACGAGGATGAGACGCACTGGCTGATCAAGCCGTTTGATCGGTTGGCGCGGCGGATGGGGTTGTTTGGGATGGAGCCGAAAAGTAGTGCGGGTCAAACGGTGGCGAGCAGGTCGAGGGACCAGTCGGTGGTGGCCAATCCGTTTTGTGCGCGGTCGCCGAGTTCGATGTCGGGTTCGAAGCCGAGCGACTGGTAGAAGGCGCGGGTGCGCTGGAAGGGTGCGTAGTCGACGGTGTCGCTCATGGTTTCGACGCGCAGCTCGGTGAGACCGGCGGCGAGTGCCTCGGCGATGATGTGGTCGAACAGGTCGCGTCCGATGCCGCGGCGTTGCCAGTCGGGATCGACGCCGGCCCAGGTGATGCGGCCGACGGTCTCGCCTTCCAGGCGGACGACGACGAAGCCGACGGCGCGGCCGCTGGGATCGACGGCCAGGAGCGTGGTGTCGGGGCCGAGCTGGGGCGCGATGGACTGCCAGGTGTCGTGCTCGAACCAATCGTCGAGTCGGCCGACGAGCGCGCGCAGCGGCGTGTCGTGTGAGTGGCGGTATTCAACGATGCTGTAAGACAGCGTCTGGGGGTTCATGGTTCACCGGGGTTTGTTGTGTGGGGCGAACGCGAGTTTCGTCCCGTTTGGGGTGAGCAGTGTAGCGTGGGTCGGGGAATGTGTGCAAGGGCAGCGGAAGTTGCGCGTTGCGGCGTTATCATCTTGTGATCGATTATTGTGAGAGGAACAGGTGATGAATCACTGGGTGTATCTTGCGATCGCGATCGCTTTTGAAGTAGCGGGAACGACGGCGATGAAGATGAGCGAGGGTTTTACGCGGTTGGTGCCTTCGGTGTTGTTGTTTGTGTTGTACGGGTTGTCGTTTGCGGTGTTTACGCTGGCGCTCAAGAAGATCGACGTGGGCGTGGCATACGCGGTGTGGGCGGGCGTGGGGACGGCCATGGTTGCGCTGATCGGTGTGTTGGCTTTTCGTGAGCCGGTGAGCGCGGTGAAGGTGACGAGTCTGCTGCTGATCATCGCGGGCGTGGTCGGTTTGAACATGAGCGGCGCGCATTAAGACCGTTTTATTGTGGTGGTTATGAGGAGATGCGGTCGAGTCTGGCACGGTGTTTGTTTCGTGTGTCGTGAAGTTGTAGCCGGGTCTTGCCTGAACCGCGACCGCGGCGTTCCCGGCGTGGGTTATCCGCTTGCACGGAGTGTTTTGCAACGCGAACCGAAACGCAACCACCCTACCGATTGCAGGAGTGATCATCATGATCGGTTTTCTCATAGACATGGACGGTGTGATCTATCGCGGGGGGCAGCTGATCGACGGCGCGGACCGTTTCATCCGTCGGCTGCGCGACGACAATATCCCTTTCCGCTTTCTGACGAACAACAGCCGGCGCACACGCCGCGACGTGATGATGCGGCTGCGTACGATGGGTATCGACGTGGAAGAAGACCACGTGTTTACCTGTGCGATGGCGACGGCACGGTTTCTGGCGCAGGCCAAGCCCAACGGGTCGGCGTACGTGATCGGTGAGGGCGGGCTGCTGACGGCGCTGCACAACAACGGCTACGCGGTCGTCGATAAGGACCCGGACTTCGTCGTGGTCGGCGAGGGCCGCACGTTCAGCGCAGAGAACCTGGACAAGGCGCTGAACATGATCCTCGGCGGCGCGAAGCTGGTGGCGACGAACATGGACCCGAACTGCCCGACACAGGGCGGCATGCGCATCGGATGCGGCGCGATCGTGGCGCTGCTCGAGGCGGCCAGCGGGCAGAAGGCGTTCAGCGTGGGCAAGCCCAGCCCGGTGATGATGCGTGGCGCACGCAAGACGCTGGGCCTGGACGCGGCACGCACCGTGATGATTGGTGACACGATGGAGACCGACATCCTCGGCGGTGTGGAGATCGGGTATCGTACGGCTTTGGTGCTGACCGGGTCGACGAAGCGCGCGGACTTGCCGAACTACGCGTACGAGCCGACGTGGGTGTTCGATTCGATCGCGGATATCGACCCGCTGGCGCTGGAGCAGACGATGCGGCGAGCGCCGCTCGCACCGCCGGAGCCATCCGAGCCCGAGCCGGCGCTGATGATGAGTATCTAACCGGGTTGTTGCGATGCGACGGTCCGACGAAAAAACCCACGCCGGTCGGGGCGTGGGTTTTGTATTTGGAATTGAAGATCTCGATCAGGTGCCGGGGATGAAGCCGAACTCGGGCAGCTCGCCGACGATCGGGGCGAGGTAGTCCTTGTAGCTGTCGAGGATGTTGTTGTTCTCGTCGTTGATGTACTCGAGGGGGAGGGTGCGGGTCTTGGCGGCGACGTCGGTCAGCTCGATCCGCTTGTACTCAACGGTATAGGGGTTGTCGCTGGTGCGCTGGATGGCGATGGAGCCGTCGAAGTCGCCGGCGAGGGCTTGGCGGGCGGCCTCGCGACCGGCCTCGCGGGCCTCGGTCTGGTCGACGGGGGAGGCCAGACCCAGACAGGCGCGCTGGGTATAGCCGAACGTGTCGGCGCGGACGCGTGTCTTCTTGCCGAGGTAGTTCTTGATCTCCTGGGCGAGGAAGTCGCCGAGGGCGCCGGAGCCGGAGAGCTGGACGTTGCCGTGGGCGTCGCGTTCGACGTGGTGGCCCTGTTGCTCGGCGAGCTTGGCGGCGATGGGGTTGCCTTCGGCGTCGTGGATGCCTTCGGAGACGGCGATGAGGCAGCGGCCGTGCTTCTGGTAGATGGCGTCGACGTCCTGGCAGAACTTGACCGGGTCGAAGGCGACCTCGGGGACGTAGACCAGGTGGGGGCCGTCGTTTTCGTCCTTGCGGCCGAGGATGGCGGCGGCGGTGAGCCAGCCGGCGTGGCGGCCCATGACGACGTTGATCTTGATGCCGGGCAGGGCGCGGTTGTCGAGGTTGTCGCCGATGAAGGCCGAGGCGACGAAGCGCGCGGCCGATCCGAAGCCGGGGGTGTGATCGTTGCAGACCAGGTCGTTGTCGATGGTCTTGGGGATGTGGAAGGCGTGCAGCTCGTAGCCGGCCTGCTTGGCCTTCTCGTTGACGATGCGGCAGGTGTCCGACGAGTCGTTGCCGCCGGCGTAGAAGAAGAAGCGGACGTTGTGCTTCTCGAAGACCTGGAAGATCTTGTTGCAGTACTCGTCGTCGGGCTTGTCGCGGCTGGAGCCCAGCGCGCTGGAGGGGGTGACGGCGATGGTCTCGAGCACGTCCTGCGGCAGGTCCTGCAGCTCGATGAAGTCCTCGTTGATGATGCCGCGCACGGCGTGGTGGGCGCCGAGGATCTTCTCGACGTTGGCCGATTCCTTCAGCACTTCGACGCACCCGACCAGTGATTGATTGATCACGTGGGTCGGACCGCCGGACTGACCGATGACTGCGTTGCCTTTCAGGTCGCTGCCCATGATGCACCTCGTTTAAGTATCGGGCGGGGGTTTTGGGTTGGCCCGTTGGGCCGTGGGGCGTACCAATGTAGCGAGTTAGCCCGACCCGGCAAGGCGGGGGGTGATTCGGTCACAGTCGGTTAAAATGGGTATGTGGCGTGGGTCGCGATCGTGATGCTAGACCGCGTTGAGGGATGAAAAAATGGGGTATTTGCGCGTCATCATCGGCTTGGTGGGGATCGGTGACCGGACGGTCGGTGTGACCAACGACAACAACTACCCGTTCAGCGTGGGCCGGCACGCGGAGACGACGGGCGAACCGGATGACAACGAGTTCATCCTGGTCCGCCTGCCGGAGAAGCTCAGCGGGCTGCGATTCGATTGATTGTTGACCGGTCACCCGCCGATCGAGCGTTTTGGTGACGGGAGAATCGAATGAACCAGCGAACCATCGTTGTATCTCTCGTCGTGGGGTTGACGTTGCTTTTTGCCTCGGCGATGCGTGCGTCGGCCGCGGATGCGGTACACTCCTCGCATCGTGCCTGATCCCGCGCTGCCAACCGAAAAGCACACCGAGACAGCGAGTGTCTTCTCGCGACAGCGCAAGCGTGCGGTCGTGATCGGTGCGCTGCTGGGCATGGCGGTGTACAACATGTACCTGGCACCGGGCCACGGTGCTGTGGGTGGGTCGCTGGTTCGGCCCACGGGGCTGATGGTGGCGCTGCTGCTGTTTACGTGGGGGTATCAGTTTCGACACATGGTCGCCGGTGCGGTGAGCGGGGTGGCGGTGTTGTCGGGCGTAGCGCTGACCAGTGAGCTGTGGGCGCTGGTGGGTAGCGGCGCATCGGGCCTGGGGTGCGGATTGGTGCTCGAGCGCACGATGCGGACGGGACGGGGCGGGGGTAGCTGGGTGGTGATGATGTGGGCGTTGAGCCTGAGCGCGTTGTGGGTGCGTGCGGTGGTCTGGGCGATGCAGCCGGGCGATGATGGCAAGGTCGACCCGGGTGTGATGTTGCTGAGCCTGCAGGGGATCATCGTGCCTGCGCTGGCGTGGGTGGGATGTGTGGTCTGGCGTCGCGGGCAGCGGATGTGGGGATTGCTGGTGGTGGGTTTTAGCCTAACGGTGGGCGTGACGTTTTGCTTAAGCTGGCTGGATGCGTTGGATCGGGCCGATCAGGTGGAGGCGCCGGCCGCGACTCAGCCCGCTTCGCCGTAGTCGTCGCAGATGCGCTGGAAGATCGGCTCGTTGGCTTCGGGGAACGCGTACCGGTCGAGGTCACTGAGGGGGATCCATTGGTGTGCTTCAACCTCGAGGTTACGCGGCTCGCCGGCGGCGTGGCGGCAGTAGAACGGGTGGAGCCGAACGTGTGCGTGATCGTACCGGTAGGTGATGACATCGAGTGATTGGAAGGGCTCGACGATGATGCCGAGCTCTTCGCGCAGCTCGCGGATCACGGCTTGCTCGGGTGATTCATCGGCGTGCACCTTGCCGCCGGGCAGCTCCCAATAGCCTGCGTAGACGGTCTTCGCGGGGCGCTTGGTGATGAGCAATTCGACCGGCCGCGCGGTGTGTCGAATGACGATACCCAGGGCGACATCGATGGACGGATCGGATTGTTCAGGCAGCTGGTTCATGAGTGGCAGATTCGCGACGAGAGTATCGTACAATAATCATAAGGCATTGTAAACGCAGGATTTGCGATAATAAATCATAAGCTGTTTGTTTGTAGTTATTTGCGGCCATCCAGGGCTGTTGACAAGTTGTTCATGGAATGTGGAAAAAACGATAACTATAATACAACAAATCACTTATAAAAGATGTGGATAACTTGGTGAGGATCATTGCAGTCGATAGGCCCGCTAGCTAGGATGGAGAGGTTGAAATGATACAAAGCGGCTCTTAGCCGTGGCGCCCCCCATCGCCGACTCGGAGCGTGGCGATGGGGGATTTTTTATGCGCACCGCAACTTTCGAGTATCGCTCGGCAGGGGGTTGAATCTACCATGCCGCGTTATGAAAAAGTCTCGAGTTGTATCGTCGGATTCTCGCATTCTGGAGATCGGGCGCGAGATCCTGGATCTCTGCAAGAAACACAAGTCGCGTACGACGCTTCAAGAGCGCTTCATGGAGTGGGCGCTGTCTGATCAGGCGTTCAAGGTGCAGCTGTTCCGTTTCGTTGACGTGCTGCCCGTGTTGCAGTCAGCCAAGACGATTCACGAACACCTGGTCGAGTACTTGACACGGAACGACGTGCGTGCGCCCGCGGGGCTGGCCACGGCGATCAAGGCCGGCGGCCTGATGAAGGGTGCGCTGGCCAAGACCGTCAACAGTCAGATCGAGGGCATGGCCAAGCGTTTCATCGCGGGGACCGATGCGGCCAGCGCGCTGCCGCTGCTGCGCGATCGCTGGAATCGCGGCATCGCCTTCAGCGTCGACCTGCTCGGTGAGGCGTGCGTATCCGACAGCGAGGCGGCGGTCTATCGACAGCGCTACCTCGATCTGATCGACGGGTTGGCTGATCGCGTGAGCGAGTGGCCGGCGAACCAGATGCTGGAGCGCGATCACCTGGGCGACCTGCCGCGTGCGAACGTGTCGATCAAGATCAGCTCCTTGGCGGCGCGCGTCGACCCGATCGATCACGCGGCGACGATCGAGCGTCTTGTCGAGACGATCAGCCCGATCCTCACGCGTGCGGTCGAGCGCGGCGTGACCATCAACTTCGACATCGAATCCCACGACCTCAAGGACCTGACGCTGGACCTGTTCATGCGGTGCTGCGAGCGGTACGACTTCGACGCGTCCCTGGCGATGCAGGCCTACCTGCGCAGCGGCGACGAAGACGTGGCCCGCGTGATCGATTGGGCCAAGCGCAGCGGACGCGTGATCACGATCCGCCTGGTCAAGGGCGCGTACTGGGACTACGAGGTGATCCACGCGCAGGAGCACGGCTGGCCGATCCCGGTGTGGACCGACAAGCCGGCCACCGACGCGTGCTTCGAGCGGATGGCGGCGCAGATTCTCGACGCGACACCGCGACAGTCCGGCGAGGGCGGTGTGCGTCTGGCGCTGGGATCGCACAACGTGCGCAGCGTGGCGGCGGCGCTGGCGCACGCCGAGGCGATCGGTTTGCCGACCGAGGCGCTGGAGTGGCAGATGCTCTACGGCATGGGTGACGAGATGAAGGCCGCGGCACGGGCACGCGGCTTACGCGTGCGTGAGTACCTGCCGGTCGGTGAGCTGGTGCCGGGCATGGCTTACCTGGTACGGCGCTTGCTTGAGAACACGTCGAACCAGTCCTGGCTGCTGAGTGAAGAGCGCGGCGACAAGGACCCGGCGGTGCTGCTGGCTCGCCCCGAGGCGCGCGACGACGCGGGGGCGCAGTATCGCAGCAAGCCGTTGGCGGAAGGTGTGTCGGGTGTGGACGATGGAGCGCCGTTCTACACCGAGCCGATGCGTGACTTCGCCGACGCGGTGCAGCGGAAGGCGTTCGCCGACGCGATCGCGGGCGCGAAAGTCGAAGCCGTAGCCAACGACACGACGGTGGACGCGGCACTCGGCGCTGTGGAAACGGCGCAGCGTGCGTTTATCGGGTGGCGGGATACCGATGCGCGCAAGCGTTCGGACGTGCTGGTGCAGGCGGCGGCGACGATGCGGTCGCGACGCGACGCGTTGTCGGGCATGATCATCCGCGAGTCGGGCAAGCCCTGGCGCGAGGCGGACGGGGACGTGTGCGAGGCGATCGATTTCTGTGAGTATTACGCGCGCCGGGCGGTGGGATTGTTTGAGCCGCGTCGCCTGGGCGAGTTTTTGGGTGAGCGTGACGAGGTGTTCTATCAGCCGCGCGGCGTGACGGTGGTGATCAGCCCGTGGAACTTCCCGCTGGCGATCTGTTGCGGGATGACGGCCGCGGCGCTGGCCACGGGCAACCCGGTGATCGTCAAGCCCGCCGAGCAGACGCCGGCGATCGCGAAGGTGATGTGTGAGGTCTTCTGGCAGGCGGGTGCGCCGCGTGACGTGTTGCAGTTCCTGCCTGGCGAGGGCGAGACGGTGGGCGCGGCGCTGGTGCGCGACCCGCGCGTGTCGATCGTGGCGTTCACCGGCAGCAAGGCGGTGGGCCTGGACATCATGGCCGCGGCGGGCGTGACCGGTGAGGACCAGTATCACCTGAAGCGCGTGGTGTGTGAGATGGGCGGGAAGAACGCGATCATCGTGGACGACTCGGCCGACCTGGACGAAGCGGTGGTGGGCGTGCGTGACTCGGCGTTCGGTTACGCGGGGCAGAAGTGCTCGGCGTGTTCGCGCGCGATCGTGCTCGACGAGGTGTACGACCGATTTGTGGAACGCCTGATCGAGGCGAGCCGATCGCTGGTCGTCGGCGATCCGATGGACCCGGCCACGGATATCGGCCCGGTGATTGACGACGAGGCAGCGGAGAAGATCCGAAGTTACATCGCGCTGGGTAAAGAAGAAGGAACGACGGCGCTGGAGACACAGGCGGACGGCCGCTTCATTGGGCCGCACATCTTCACGGATATCAACGAGACGCATCGGTTGGCGCACGAAGAGGTGTTCGGGCCGGTGCTGGCGGTGATGCGTGTGAAGGATTTCGACGAGGCGTTGCGTGTGGCCAACGGCACGCGTTACAAGCTGACCGGTGGATGCTTCAGCCGCACGCCGACACACCTGGACCGCGTGCGACACGAGTTCCGCGTGGGCAATCTCTATCTGAATCGCAAGATCACCGGCGCGCTGGTTGGTCGTCAGCCGTTCGGCGGGTTCGGTTTGTCCGGCGGCGGGACGAAGGCGGGCGGGGACGATTACCTGCTGCACTTCGTCGATCCGCGCGTGGTGACAGAGAACACGTTGCGTCGCGGGTTCAGCCCCGATCTGGCGGAGTAAGGGTTACAGGCGTTTGCGGTGGGCGTCGCCGAGGGTGAGTCCTGCCTGCTTGGCCATGACCATGATCTCGTTGCGGTCGACGGCTTTGAGTTTCTTGCCGATGGCGTTGCGGTGGTTCTCGATGGTCTTGGGCGAGCGGTGCAGCGCCGCGGCGATGTCCTTCACCGCCAAACCCTCGTTCATCAGTGCCAACACCTCGAGTTCACGCGTGGTGAGTTTGTCGAGCTTGCCGAGTTGGGCGACCTGTGACTCGATGACCTCTTCGCTGCGCAGCTCGTCGGGCACGGCCTGTGTGTCGCCGTGGATGCGACGCGTGATGACCAGGAAGATGCCCTTGGGGGATGTGGGCATGCCCTCGTCGGGATCGATCGGGTGCAGCCAGGAATACTGCTGCCGGCCTTTCCAGATCGTGCGCAACAGGCGCGGCTTGCCGTCTTCCATGATGTTGGCAAACAGGCGCAGCCGTTCGTCGACCCACTCGGCCGGGGCCCAGAAGCGGATGTTTTTACCGACATATTGCTCGGGTGTGCCCTGGGGATCGATGAAGATCTGGATGGCGGGGAGGTTGGCGTATAGCAGCAGGCCGTCGCCGTCGACGATGCTCACGCCGATGGACGGTTCGGATTCGAGCAACTTCCACGTGACTTTTGCCGCGAGCGGCAGAAGCAGCGCGGTCTGTGCTTGCGCATCGGGGGATGGTTCAGCATTCGTACTCATTGCTTGCTTTATAGCAGGCTTCGTCACTGGGGGGCACCCCCTACAACCCCTACAAATAAGGGATACCCCCCATTGAATGCAAGCATTAAGTGGATAAGGTTTTGCGTACCCACACGTGACCGACGTCTGAATGACGTTCTCGCCTCCCACGTGCGGATACGACTTCCCGAGTTTTCTTTACATCCTGTTCGCCCGACCCTGGCCGGCTTGCCGTAGTTGAGGACTCCCGACCCCCCCCTCAGGCAATGCCGGCCCTCTTTTTTTATTACACATACCGAGTTAGCAGGAGCGCGCGCCTTCGGTGGCGTAAGCGGGTTCTGCGGTGAGTGGGGGAAGGGTCTCTTCGAGCACGCCGCGCGCCTTCGGCCAGGCGAGCACCGCTTCGATGATCAACCAGACTTCTAACGCCAGCGTTGCCAGCGCAATGACGATCAGCGCCCAGTTCTTGTTGTTCGCATACAGCCAGCCGGGTGTTGAATCGGGAGATGTTTCCGTGCCGGGGTTGCTGACGAACAACTGCCACGTCATCGCCCACGCGGGCATGATGAGCATGAACACCATCGGCAACACGATGAACCAGACGGGCAGCTTGCGTCGCCACAGCCAAAAGGCGGTGACGAGGAACGCGAGCCCGCCGAGCAGCTGGTTGGTCGCGCCGAACATGGGCCAAAGGATCAGACCGCCCTTTCCGGCGTTGGCGATCGTCCACGGGTTCCCGGGCGCGGGCATCGACGCCATGACGCCGGCGATGGTGATCGCGAGGATCGTGGCGGCGTGTTTGTTGGTCAGCCAGCCGACGGGGAGGATGAACAGTGGTTTTTTTGACTCGGCCTGCGCGCGTCGGCCGGAGAGGACGGCGGCGAGTTCCTGTGTGACGTAGCGCTGCAGGCGGCAGGCGGTGTCGAGTGTCGTGCCGGCGAACGATGCGACGAGCACGCCCATCAGCGCCACCGCGACGCCCGCGGGGATGCCGAGCGCCTTGAGGAAGTTGCCCGATCCGTCGACGAACGATCCGACCTTTGCTCCCAGGCCGTTGGACGCGTACCACGTGCCGTAGCGCGTGTTGTAAGCAGCGGAGGAATGAAGCGTGATAGATGGGCCTTGAGCGTTTGCGGAGCCGAGGATGCCTAAAGCGACAAGCTTGCTACTTGTAAGGGTCGAACTAAGGCTTGCATCTGGAAGATCGTGTGGGTCTACATAATGTCCGGCATAAATATCGATGTCATCCGCATCGATCGGCGTCCATACCGCTGTTAATGGTTGCCTGTCGCTGTCATAGAACGTCTTCATTTGTAGCGACTCGGCTCCGCCAAAGTTCATCGGAATGCCCATGCCGATGCCTGCGACGCAAGCGAGGATGACAAGCGTGGCGAGGAAGCCTTCGGTGAGCATCGAGCCGAAGCCGACGAATTGCGCATCGGATTCGCACTTGAGTTGTTTGCTCGATGTGCCGGAGGATACGAGGCAGTGGAAGCCGGAGATGGCGCCGCAGGCGATGGTGATGAACAGGAACGGGAAGATCATGGGCGCGGCGGCGGGTGTGAAGTT
>JANQJT010000287.1 GCA_028281485.1 Phycisphaeraceae bacterium | reverse complement strand
CCTCGAAGTCGTCACGCAGGGAGTTGTGGCTCTCGACCATGAGCTTGCCGAAGGTGTCGTAGTCGCCGCGTTGCAGGGCGTCGCCGGCGAGGTTGGTGCGTTCGTCTTCCCCGATGACGTGGCGGCCGCGCTTGTAGGCCAGCGGGTCGAGGCCGGATTTCACCTGGTCCAGCTCGGCCATGGTGGCGTCGCGGAGGTGGGTGACCTGTGGGTTGTTGGCGGCGATGGCCTTGGCGGCGGCTTCACACTGGCCGCGGCGCTCGGCGTACTCGCCGCCGTTGAGTTCGTGCTTGCAGTTGGAGTTGGTGATGAGCACGGCGATGTCGGGGTCGGTCAGGGGGAAGAGCTTGGTGTCCTGGCTGCGGCAGTCGATGAGCAGGGCGTGGTCTTTCTCGCCGAGGGCGCTGATGAACTGGTCCATGATGCCGCAGGGGACGCCGGCGTATTCGTGTTCGGCGGCCTGGCACCACAGGGCCTTGCGCTTGGGGTCGATGGTGATGCCGAGGAACTGCTCGATGAGGGTGGCGGTGCAGACCTCAAGCGCGGCGGAGCTGGACAGGCCGCCGCCGAGGGGGACGTTGCTGGTGAGCACGGCGTCGAAGCCGGGCACGGGCTGACCGTTCTTGAGGAACTGGGCGACGACGCCCTTGAGGTAGTTGGACCAGTGGTTTTCGCTGGGGGCGATGCCCTCGATGGTGAAGCTGGCGACCTCTTCCTCGAGGTCGGCGGCGACGAGGCGGCACCGGCCGGAATGGTTGACCGCACCGACGAGCACGGCCTGTCTTTCGATGGCCATGGGGAAGACGAAGCCGTCGTTGTAGTCGGTGTGTTCCCCGATGAGGTTGACGCGACCGGGTGCGACGGCGACGTGGGTGGGGTCGGTTTCGAAGTGGCTCTGGAAGATGGTCGCGGCCTTGGCGATCATTTCCTTTACAGACGGTGTGTCGGTTTGGATGGTCATAGTCCTAAAACCCTAACCGTCAGGGGGGCGGTTCGCAAGCGAACGGGCGGTTAGTTTCCGGCAAGGAAATCGCGGAGGATGGCGGCGGCGGCTAAAGCGTCGCGGCGCTGCTTTTTTTGCTTGTGGGTGAGGCCGGACTGGCTCATTTGTTCATCCGCGGCAAAGCTGGTGAGCCTTTCATCCATGGGGTGGACGGGCAGCTGGGTGCTCTGCTCCAGCAGGGCGGCGAGGGCCTGGGCTTTTTTGGCGCGTTCGCCGAGCGAGCCGTCCATGTTGTAGGGCACGCCCATGACCAGCGCGTCGGGGGCGTACTGATCGATGGCGTCGCGGATGCCCTTGAGCAGGGAGGCGGGGTCGGTCGAGTCGATGGCGCCGACGGGGGAGACCAGGCCGGTCTCGTCGTCGCCGGTGGCCAGGCCGGTGCGTTTGTCGCCGAGGTCGATGGAGAGGTAGGTGGTCATGGACGGTTAGAGGAAGCGCTCGCCGAACTCGTTGCCGACGATGTTGTGCAGGTCCTTGATGCGCTGGGCGTGGTCTTTGTGGCAGACGAGCGTGGCGTTGGGGGTGTGGATGATGATGAGGTCCTCGACGCCGAGCGTGGCGATGAGGTGTTCGTCTTCGCTGGAGGCGATGAGGTTGCGCTGGGAATCGATCTGGATGAAGTTGCCGCCACCGGTGGCGTTGAGCGTGTCGTCCTTGACGCAGACCTCGGCGTAGCTGGGCCAGGAGCCGACGTCCAGCCAGGTCAGCGGCATGGCGACGGCGGCGACGGTGAAGTCGCTGTCGTTGCTGGCCGGCTCCATCACGGCGTAGTCGACGCTGATCTTCGGCAGGTTGGGGTAGACGTCGTTGAGCACTGCGTCGCGATCGGGTGTGTGCCAGGCGTCGGCGATCTGCCGGAGGCCGGCGGCATTGGCGGGGGCGTGCTTCTCAATACAGCGCAGGAGCGTGGCGGCTTTCCAGATGAACATGCCGCTGTTCCAGAGGTATCGGTCGGGGCCGGCGTCCATGTATTGCTGGGCGGTCGGGGCGTCGGGTTTTTCCTTGAACTGGCTGACGACGCGGGCGGTGGTGCCGATGACCGGGTCGGCCAGCCCGAGGTAGCCGTAGCCGGTGGCGGGCTGGGTGGGGGTGATGCCGAAGGTGACCAGCGCGTGGTCGGTGGTCTCGGCGATCTCGTAGCCGGCGGCGACGATCTCGCGGAAGCGGTCGACCGGTTCGATGATGTGGTCGGCGGTGAACACGGCGATGGTAGCGTCGGGGTCGTTGCGTGCGAGGACGGCGGCGACGTAGCCGACGGCGTTGAGCGTGTCGCGGCCGACGGGCTCGGCGTAGAAGCGGTCGTCGGTCATGCCGGTGATGTTTTGCAGGATCGGGTCGCGGTGGGTGACGCCGGCGCAGATGAGCTGGCGGTCGGCGGGGACCAGGTCGGTCAGGCGATCCATGGCGATCTGGATGAGAGATCGGCCGTTGATGAAGGGGATGAGCTGCTTGGGCTGATCCTTCGTGCTCATCGGCCAGAGCCGCGTGCCGCTGCCGCCGGCCATGATCATCGCGTATCGCATGGAGCTGTTACTCAAAAAGAGACTGGGACACCGGGAAGATTCTAGACGCCGCTCTTGACCTTGAACACCTCGGTGATGACCTGCTGGGCGTCGTCGAGTTCGGGCTGACGGGTGAGGACCTGGTCGATCCATTGCACGGCCTGGGTGCGGTTTTCGCCGAGCTGGACCAGCACCTCCAACGCCTCGCGCACCGCGGCGCGACCCGGCGCGACGGGTTCGGTCGACGTGTCATCGGCGGCGTAGACGGAGCCGGAGATGTAGGGATCGACCTTGCCGTGTAGCGCCGCGACGATCGTCTCAGCGGTGCGTTTGCCGATCTCGGGCAGGGACTGGAGGAGTTTGACGTCGCGCTCGGCGATCGCGCCGGCGATCTGACCGGTCTCGAGTGTCATGGCGCGCATGGCCTTGCGTGGGCCGATCCCTTTGACGGTGGTGAAAAGCTCGAAGAAGCGTTTGTCTTCTGCTGTGAGAAAGCCGAGCAGGCGGGGCGACATCGACGCGCCCTGGCTGGTGCCTTCCAGGAGGTAGACGGTGTGGAGGGTGACGGGCTGGTCGAGCGAGCCGCCGAGCCGAGCCTGGGCGTAGGCGGGGACGAGGACCTCATAGGTCAGGCCGCCTTCGACGGCGATCTGCGCAGCGCCGTCTTCGATGGTTTCTAACACGCCATGGATGCGGCTGATCATGGGGGTAGTTTAACAGGTGGATGCGGTCACATCTGCCGGGCGGCGAGGCGTCGTGCGTGGCAGGTGGCGATAGCGATGGCGTCGGCCACGTCGGGCGGGCTGGGGGGCTGGGGGAGGTTGAACTGGGACTGCACGGCGAGTTGCATCTGCTGCTTGGAGGCGTGGCCGTTGCCGGTGAGGGCTTTTTTCACCTCGGTCGAGGGGAGGTTTTCGAGTTCGAGGTTGTGTGCGGCGGCGGCGAGGAGGATGACGCCGCGCGCATGGGCCATGACGATGGCGGTGCGCGGGTGGGCGTAGTGGGCGTAGAGTTTTTCAACGGCGAGGCGGGTGGGCTTGAGTTCTTTGATGACGCCTACGAGGTCGCCGTGGAGTTGGGCGAGGCGTTTGGGGAGCGCGGCTTTGGTGTCGAGCTTGAAGACACCGGCCTCGACGAGCCTGGGATCGAGCGAGCCGGGCGTAACATCGACGCAGCCGTAGCCGGTGATGCGTGTGCCGGGATCGATGCCGAGGATGCGCATAGACACAAGGGTAACCGGTGTAGGGGCGCGGGCCAAAGGTTTGTCACGCGATGGGAGGGTCGGCGTCTTCGGGTGATTCGTCGAGCGGTTCGATCGAGCCGCGCCGCAGGACGAGGCGAGCGATCGGGGCGCTGAGCGCGTAGCCGACGA
>JANQJT010000121.1 GCA_028281485.1 Phycisphaeraceae bacterium | reverse complement strand
CTTCGGCGAGGTAGACGAGGTGTCGGAGGACGCCGCGGTGTGACTTGAAGCCGCAGCGTAAGGCGGCACCCAAGACGCGGCAGAAGCCGAGGGGTTTGGCGACGAGCGCCGCGAGTGTGCCGAGCAAAAGACCGAGTGCGCCAACGGAGAGGAGCGTGCGTGTCTTTTGTGATTCGGGCTGGTCGGCGGCGTCGAGCACGTCGCCGGGCCGAATGGAGACGCGCACAACCTCGGTGCCGATCGCTTCGAGGGCCTGGATCTCACGACGGATGAACGTGTGCGAAATCAGCGGGTACTGGTTGATGAGGTAGGCGATCTTCATGAGGCGGGCTCGGGCGTGGGTGGGGTGTCCTGCTTGCGGGCCCAGAGGCGCGCCATAGCGAACGCGGCCAGGGCGATGATCATCGGTGAGAAGGCCATGTGGTAGCGGTCCTGCGCGACGGTGATGCCGTAGATCAGGGCGTAGTAGCCCCAGTTGGCAACGGCGGGGTGCGTGATCCCTTTCAGCGGCGCGCGGAGGATGAGCAGCGCCGCGCCGATTATGCCGCCGGCCAGCAGCAATAACCAGTACAGCTGACCGCCCCACTTGATGAGCTTGAAGACGGTCGGGCTGGTGCGCTCGGTCAGGGCCGGCTCGTTCCAGGCGACGCCGATGGTTTCGCGGTCGTGCGTGATGCGCTGCTTGACGAGGAAGAGCCTGGCGAAGCGGGCGGGGTTGTCGCGGATGAATTGTTTGGCGCGCGCGGCGAGTTCCTTGTCGCGCTGGGCCTCGTTCATGGCTTTCAGTTCGGGTTCGTCGGGCAGGGGCATGTAGTGGCCGAGCGCATCGGGGTTGTTACCCATCCAGAGGTTGGCGCCGCCGTTGGTGGAGATGAGGGTGAACTGGCCGAACAGCTGGGTGTTGCGGATGGACCAGGGGGTGACGGCGGCGGCGATGATGAGCAGCGCGACGCCGGCGTGCAGCGCGGGGCCGACGAGGCGGCGGGTGTGGACGACGTCACCGACGGCGAGGACGACGGGGATGAGCAGCGCGGTGGGCCTGATGTAGGCGGCGAGGGCGAAGGCGATCGCCGCGAGGCCGATGCGCATGATGCAGGGCCTGGTGCGCCACTGCCACAGCGCGATGCCCGCGAGCGTGGCGACGAGGTAGGGGGTCTCGCTGGCGATGAGTGTGGAGAACTGGATGCCGAGCGGCCAGAGCGCGGTGAGCAGGCCGGCGACGAGCGAGGCGGGACGATCGAACCACTGCCGGGCAACGATCATCGTGAGCGCGACGAGGACAGTACCGAGGATGACGTTGAGGACGGCCGCGGCGGTGTAGCCGTCGTCAACGATGAACGGGAGGGCGTAGAGGGCGCTGGTGCCGACGGGCCAGTAGGCGGTGTGGACACCGGAGGCGAAGGCGTAGCCGTCGCCCGCCGCGATGGAGCGTGCGCCCTCGATGTAGGCGGTGCTGTCGGAGGCGGGCTGGATGGGAATCCAGATCGCCCAGGCGATGCGCAGCGCCAGCGCCAGCACGACGATGAGCCATTCAGCGCGACATGATTTTCGAGAGAGTGACACGGGTTACTTGTACTCGATGATGGTGTTGCGTCGGCCGCGCAGCCGCGCGATGGAGAACTGGAGCAAGCCCAGGGCCTGGGGGAACTTGGCTTTCATGCAGCTTGCGCCGTAGAGCAGCGCCTCGTAGCGCGATCGACCGCGGCGCATCTGTCCCAGCGCGATCTTGCCCATCATCATGGGGTAGATCGCGAAGGCGAACAGCGCGAGTGGGTCGAGGAAGACGGCGAGAACGATCAGCGCGACGGGGAGCGCGAACGCCCAGAAGACGATGCTCTGCACTTCGCGGAAGCAGTAGCGTTCGGGGCTGTTGCCGTGCAGCGCGCCGCCCTCGGCGTAGGCGTGTCCGGCCCGGCGGTGGCGACGGAACCACTGGGCGAACGATGTCATCGCCGCGTCGTGTCGTGTCATCTCGGCGTCGATGCGTTCGATCTGCCAGTCGCGCTGGCGCATGCGGAAGCAGAGCTCGGGCTCTTCGCCGGCGATGAGATCGGGGTTGTAGCCTTCGACGGCGTCGAAGGCGGTGCGGCGGAACATCGCGTCGCCGCCGCAGGCGTTGGCGGGGCCGACGGGTGTGTCCCACTCGATGTCACAGAGGCGGTTGTAGACCGAGGCGTCGGGGTGAATCTCGCGGCGTCGGCCGCAGACCACGGCGAGTGTGTCGTGGGATTCCAGATGGGCTGCGGCGGTGGTGATCCAGTCGGCATCGACGGCGCAGTCGCCGTCGACGAACTGGACGTAGTCGGTTTCGGGGTGGAGCGTGACGAGTTTCTGGTAGCCGACGTTGCGTGCGCGGGCGGCGGTGAAGGGCTGAGACAGGTCGAGCGAGACAACGGTGATGTTGCGCCGCTCGGCTTCGGCGACGGAGTCATCGGTGGAACCGGAGTCGACGTAGACGGTGCGCTCCGCGTGCGGCGCGATCGAGTCGAAGCAGGCGATCAGGCGCTCGCCCTCGTTGCGACCGATGACGACGATGCCGATGTTGTGGTTATCCTTCGGCAACAGCTTGTGTCTCTTGCATGGTTTCGGGTTCGTAACCGACGGGGTATTTGGTTTGGAAGCGATCGAGCAGGCGGATGCAGGAGCGGTAGGCAATTTGCTTGCCGAGCGCCTTGAGGCCGGTCTGGTGCGCGGCGGCGGACATGAGGGGCAGGGGTCGGTCGGGCTCCCAGCGGGTGAGATCGCCGAGGATGTGGACGGTGGAGGTGACGCTGTTGTCGGTGGGCGAGTCGCCGGTGACGGAGACGATCTCGCTGCGCCAGTCGTCGACGTGCCAGTGGAAGCCCTCGTGGTCGCGGAACTTCTTTTGTTCGGCGCGCAGGCGGTAGCGTTTGATCATCTGTTCGGGATCGCGGTGGGGGTAGTGGCGGATGGGCATGGGGTGTTGAGCGGTGAGGCCGCCGAGCAGGGGCGTGCTGCACCAGGGGGGCCACTTCATCGAGCGGCGATACCTGAACATGCGTCCCTCGCCCCACTTGTCGAGTTGATACCAGCGGCGCCGATCGGTGATGGGGCGCGAGCGGTCGGCGGTGGTCTCTTCGCCGCGCTCCCACGCGGCCACCTCCCGGTCGGTCAGGCGGAAGTAGTAGCAGCGCAGGTCGACGCGCGTCTCCCAGGGGCGGAGCTTTTCGTGGACGAAGTCGGGCGGGTGCAGGTGGTAGAACTCGTCGGCGTCGAGTCGGACGAGCCAGTCGCCGTCTTCGATGCGGTCGCGGTAGTGTTCGAGCATCCAACCGCGCAGTCCGAGCGAGAACTTGAGGCGTTGTTTTTTGAAGGGAACGACGCGCCGGTCGCGGCGCGCGTAGTCCTGCACGATGTCCCACGTGGTATCGGTCGAGCCGGTGTCGAGGACGAAGATGTTGTCGCACCAGGTCAGCAGGTGCTCGAGGCACTGGCCGACGATGTCGTCTTCGTCGCGGACTAGCATGAGGCCGTGGAATCGCATGGTGTTTACTGCTGGGGGAGGTAGGCCTTCTTGTTCATGGCGCGCCAACCGCCGAGGACGCGGCCGCAGGCGCGGCGGTACCAGTATCGGCCGCTGAAGCGGCGCGGCGGGTACGAAGCGAAGCGCGTCGTGGCCAGGTGGAAGACGCTCTTGCACCAGCGAAGCAGGAGGACGATCCACACGAGGGGGAACGGCCTGGTGCGGTACTCGAAGGCGTCGATGCCCTCGGCGATGCCGTGTCGGACGACGCGTTTGAGGATCCACTGGGGCGTGGCAACGTGGGTGGGGACGAAGTGCCAGACGCGGGCGTCGGGGACGTGTTTGCGGTTGCAGCCGACGGCGCGGAGGTGGCGCTGCATCTGGGTTTCCTGTCCGGTGGAGCCGGTGCGTGCGCCGGGGCCGCGGAGCGGATCGAAGCCGTTGGTCTTCTTGATGTCTTGCGCCCAGGCGGCCCAGTTGCTACCGATGTATTCCCAGGTGACGTCGCCGGTGCCGTCGTCTTCGGGCAGCTCCCATCCCTTGGAGCTGTTGGGCAGGTAGTCGAGGACCCACGGTTCGGGATCGGTTTCGAACTCGGCGGAGATGGGACCGCCGTAGTAGCAACCGCCGTCGTGCTCGGCGATGGCCTGGGCGTAGTGGCTGACGAGGGGGCAGTCGAAGCGGACATCGTCGTCGAGGAAGATGACGACGCCGTCGTCGATGGATTCCATGGCGGCGTTGAGCGCGGCGCTCTTGTTGCCCTCGGCGACGCAGATGTAGCGGAGGTTGAGCTTGTCGGTGTAGGGCTCGACGATGTCTTTCGACTCGTATTGCGTGCCGTTCTCGATGACGACGGTCTCGACGTAGCCGGGCGGCATCTCGTGGGCGGCGAGCGAGGCGAGCGTCTTGTCGAGCAGCTCGCATCGGCCGCAGGTGGGGATGAGTACGCGGATGGGGGTGTGGTTCATTTCAACGGCTCTTGTGGGAACGTGTTAGCAGAAGTAGCGGTCAATCATGCTGCCGGACATGAACGCGAGATTGGCGCGGCGGAGGTTGGGTTTGTGCGCGGGCCACTCGTGTTTCTGTTCGTAGATGCCGAACAGGCGGTAGCCGAGCGGCTGGAGGTATTCGGTGAAGCTGTGCCAGGGCACGTGGAGGGTGTTCTCGGGGTTCATGGCGCACTCGACCTCGATCATGCAGACACGCTGCTCGGAGAGCAGGGTTTGGCCGCCCTTGAGCACGTCCAGATCGCAACCCTCGGTGTCGATCTTGAGCAGGTCGATCTGTGTGGTGTTCAGTGATTGCGCGATCGCTTCGAGGGTGTCGATGCGGACGGTCTCGGTGTGTTGGGTTTCGTCGGCGGCGGGCTGGGCCCGGATGGTGCTGCGAGAGGAGAACGCGTCGACGGCGATGGTGGCCTCGCCCGCGCTAGCGCCGAGGGCGATGTTGTGACAGGTGACGTTGGGGAAACGCGCGACGGCGTCGGAGAGTTGTTTGAAGGCGTGGCTGACGGGTTCGAAGCTGTGGATGGTGGCGTCCGGGAAGCGTTTGGCTAGGGGGACGGCGGTCTGGCCGATGTTGCCGCCCACGTCGAAGAGGGTCTTGAACGGATGCGTGGGCAGGTAGTAGTCCAGGTCGTAGAGCAGGTTGGCGCCGCGCGTGAGCGTGGGGTTGATCGACAAGCCGGTGAGGCGTTCGAGGGCGTGTTTGATGCGACGCTTGATCATTGCGCAGCTTTCATCGATTGGAACAGGTCGGCGTAGCGATCGGCGACGGTGTCCCAGCTATAGTGAGCGTCCACATAGGCGTTGGCGGCGGCGGGGTCTTGCGAGTGAGCCAGGGCGCGCCTGAGCGTTTCAGCGGTGGCGTTGAGGTTCTGTGTGTCGACGGGGAAGCCGAAGGAGCCGAGGATGTCGCGCGTGTCGGGGCGATCGTGTGCGACGACGGGCAGGCCGCAGGCGAGGGCCTCGAGGTAGATGATGCCGAACGGTTCGTCCATGCTGGCGTGGAGCAGGGTGTCGGCGGCGCGGTAGGCGTTTTGCATGTGCTCGCGCGGGAGCGTGGTGCGTGTGTAGCGTTGGCCGAGCAGGTCGCAACCGAGCGCGTCGATGCGGTCGCGTTGCGGGCCGTCACCGATGACCAGGTGGTGCGCGTCGGGCAGTTGTGCGACGGCTTCGATGGCGCGGTCGACGCGCTTGGATTCGATCAGTGCCGCGACGGTGAGGACGAGGGGAACATCGGCGGGGACGCCGAGCAAGGCGCGTTCGGCGAGGCCGGGCGTGAAGGCGACGGGATCGACGCCGTTGGGGATGACGGTGGTGTGCCATCGGTCGCGGTTGCGGTCGGCCTGCTCGCCGGTGAGACAGACGAGCCGGTCACATCGGAAGAAGCGAAACTCGCTTTGGTCGTTGTGTGCGGGCCAGTCGCCGTTCTGACAGACGAACACGTGCGCGGGACGCGAGTCGCGTCGGCCGGCGCGAGACAGCAGCCAATTGCAAAACGGGTAACCGCAGGTCAGCGTGACGTCGAAGTGCTCGGGGTTGTAGGTG
>JANQJT010000281.1 GCA_028281485.1 Phycisphaeraceae bacterium | reverse complement strand
GGGGTAGAAGTCGGGTGGGTGTGTCGTTCTCGCTTTTGGTTGGGGGGAGGATTTGTCGTCACGATTGGCGGGGGTGGGGGTAAGATGGGCGAGAGCGTTTTTTTGGGGAGGGCGTTGAAGCGAATGGAGGATATGGCCGATGAATGCAGAGCTGTATGACAAACATGGGTTGGGAGCTTCAGACGTGGCGAACGTGCATATCGATGGTAAGCCGTTTATCGGTACACATATCAAGACGCAAGGGGCGGATCTGCTGATGATCCAGGGGCCTCGGGGTTTTTTGGGTTGTGGCTACTTTGATGTGGCGACGGCGGATAAGGTGGGGGATGCGATGGCGATTGTGCGTGGGGTGAGGAACTTCGACCAGATGATGGCGGCGCCGGTGGAGGGTGTGAGTGAAGCGGCGCAGGCTTTGGGGATTTCGGAGGGTATGAGCGGTCGCGAGGCGCTTCTTAAACTGAGCTAGGAATCAAGACGGTAGGGTGTTCGGTCGGGACACTGTCTTGTAAATCAGGCCCGCGCACGAAAGTGCGCGGGCCTTGATTTATTAATGGCCATAAGCCAAGAGGCAAGGGGAAAAGGGTTGTTGGTTGGGGTTTAGTCGGGGGTGTGTGGGGTTCGGTCCTGTCCGCAGTTCCAGCAGGTGGTGAACTGTCCTTCGATGTGTTCGTTGCAGTTGGAGCATTGCCAGGGTGGGGGTGGTGGTGTTGGTGAGACGTTGTCGAGGATGAAGCGTTCGACGAGGGGTCTTGCGCGTGGGATGTCGTCGGCGTTGATCCAGATGGCGGGGAGTGTTTCGACGGTGAGTGGGATGTCGCCGCGTGCGGAGCCGAGGGAGTCGCCCATGACGACGGCGTGTATGCCGTTTTCCTGGATGATGGCGCGGAGGTGGTGTACGCGGTATTCCTCGTCGGCGTAGAGCTTGACCAGTGCCATGGGAGTCTCTTTTGGCGATGGTTTGCGGGGCCGTTGGACCGAGACGCTGCATCCGGTGGGCGGGGTGTGGCCCTCGAGATGCTTGTGTATTTTAGCCGCGTGGGGTGGGGGCGGTAAGAAAAAAGACGCCCGATGGGGTCGGGCGTCTTGAGGGATTGATGTTGTGAGGTGATCAGGCGGTGGCGGCGGCGGGGATGTCTGCGGACTTGACGGTCTCGATGATGACTGCGGCGACCTTGTAGGGATCGGCGTTGGAGGCGGGGCGGCGGTCTTCGAGCCAGCCCTTCCAACCGGAATCGACGGTGGCGACGGGGATGCGGATGGAAGCGCCGCGGTCGGAGATGCCGTAGGAGAACTTGTCGATGGACTGGGTCTCGTGGAGACCGGTGAGGCGCTGGTCGTTGTCTGCGCCGTAGACGGAGATGTGCTCGGCGATGCGGGGCTCGAAGGCCTGGCAGACCTTCTCGTAGACTTCCTGCGAGCCGCAGGTGCGGAGGAGTGTGTTGGAGAAGTTGGCGTGCATGCCGGATCCGTTCCAGTCGCCCTTGATGGGTTTGCAGTGCCAGTCGATGGCGAGGCCGTACTCTTCACCGATGCGTTCGAGGAGGTAGCGCGCGATCCAGACCTGGTCGCCGGCTTCTGCGGCGCCCTTTGCGAAGATCTGGAACTCCCACTGTCCCATCATGACTTCGGCGTTGATGCCTTCGACGTTGATGCCGGCTTCGAGGCAGGCGTCGAGGTGCTTTTCGACCATGTCGCGGCCGATGGCGTTCTCTGCGCCGACGGAGCAGTAGTAGGGGCCCTGGGGACCGGGGTAACCGCCGGTGGGGAAGCCGATGGGGCGGTGGGTGGAGGGATCGATGATGACGTATTCCTGTTCGAAGCCGAACCAGAAGTCGGCGTCGTCGTCGATGATGGTGGCGCGGCCGTTGGATTCGTGGGGGGTGCCGTCGGCGT
The DNA here is from genome assembly GCA_028281485.1 of Phycisphaeraceae bacterium. Classification (GTDB taxonomy): domain Bacteria; phylum Planctomycetota; class Phycisphaerae; order Phycisphaerales; family Zrk34; genus JANQHD01. Next base: position 964 of record JANQJT010000281.1, on the reverse strand, counting down.
TGAGGACCTCGGTCATGACGAGCCATGCGTTCTGGCGACCGGGATCGGGGAAGATGGCGACGGGCTTGAGTAGGCAGTCGGAGTCGGAGCCGTCGGCCTGCTCGGTGGAGGAGCCGTCGAACGACCAGACGGGGCACGACTCGAGTGAGCCGTCGAAGTCTTTTTCGATGCGTGTCTTGCTGCGGAGTGACTGGGTGGGCTTGTAACCGTCCAGCCAGATGTACTCGAGTTTTGCCTTGGTGCTCATCAGACCTTTTCCTTGTACCTGTATGGGTTTTAGAGGAACCGTGTGTTGTGTTTTCGCCAAACAACTCGCGCGATGGGGTCGCAGGAGGGGTTCCTGGCGACTCTTTATTGTCGCGAGGGCGAGTGACTCATGATTTTGCAAACGGCGTGCCGCAAGGGCTTTGGGCGATGCGTAACGCCGATTCGGGTTTATGTTAACGGATGCGGGGTTTGAATCCAGCGTTTTGGCCGCCTGAAAAATGGACAAAAGCGACAGAAGGCGGCTGAGTTGCCTAGAAAGTGCGCAATATCAGGGGATCTAATGTGGACAATTTAGGATTCTGATGTTTGCGGGGGCGTTTGGTTTGTGCGGGCGTTGGCGGGGGGTGCACAAAGATGAGGCGAGTCGGGGGGAAAATTTTTGGCCGGATGGCGGGAGGTCTAGGCCAACAGGCAAGAGGCAAGAGACAGAGGCAACATGCAAGAGGCAACGGTTACCGCGGAGGCGTGGAGCCGGGCGGAGAAGAAGGAATGACCCCGGGTGTTTTGTTTCGTGGGGGCAGGGGTTAACGGCGGACGTGATACGGCCCGTTGGGCCGAGGGGCCTCCCAGAGGCCGGCTGTTGTTGGTGGTGTTTATTCTTCGAAGGTGAGTTGGATGTAGAAGGATCGTGGGATCTCGGCGGTGATTAATGCTTCGGTGCCGGCGGTTTTCTCGAGGTGAGAGGGATCGAGGAGGT
>JANQJT010000087.1 GCA_028281485.1 Phycisphaeraceae bacterium | reverse complement strand
CACCTACTTCTCCGAAGACCAGCACCGCAGCGACGTCGTCGCACCCCTCGACACGACCAAGACCAAGGGCAACCTCGACATCATGGTCAACGTCCACGGTGGCGGTTACACCGGCCAGGCCGGCGCCATCCGTCTCGGCCTCAGCCGCGCACTGAAGGGCTACGACCCCACCCTCGAGTCCGCTCTCCGCGACGCCGGATTCCTCTCCGTCGACGCCCGTCAGGTCGAACGCAAGAAGTACGGCCAGCGTGGCGCTCGCCGTCGCTTCCAGTTCTCCAAGCGCTAAGCCGCTGGAGCCACCCGACCCCAAAGACCGGTCTTGTACAGGCCGGTTTTTTTATGGGCACCAACTGTTTTCAGCACCGAATGCACGAGGATACCCCCTGTATTGCGTCGAAAATCAGCCCTGGCGCTCTGATATTCGGGCTACCGCACACGCTTGCTTTCCTGACGCGTGATGACGGATCGCCCCCCATGCGGCACGCGGTTTGTTCCGATAAGATCACACAAAACGCTGCAAAGGTCGGCCCATGATACGGTCGAAGAAAGGTATGACCGTAGACGCAGGTCCCCCATTTGGGCCGAACTGCGGGAGAAACTGAGAACCCCTCGAACAGGATTATTCGAGCTATGCTTACACCCGAACAGGCAAAAATTCACTCCTTCAAGGTTGTTCCCTCGCTGCCGGAGAACCTCAAGCCCCTGCTTGAGATCGCGCAGAACCTGTGGTGGACCTGGCACCCCGAAGCGGTCGACCTGTTTGTCCGCGTCGATCGCCAGCTGTGGACCGCCTCCGGTCACAACCCGATCAAGCTCCTCGGCGCCGTCGCGCAGACCCGCCTCGACGAGCTGTCGGCCGACGACGCGTTCATCGCCGCCATGCAGCGCGTCTACGAACGACTCAACATCCACCTGACTCAGAACGCGTGGTACCAGAAGCAGTACCCCGAGACCGACAACTGCTGCATCGCGTACTTCTGCGCCGAGTTCGGCATGCACGAGTGTCTGCCGATCTACTCGGGCGGCCTGGGTATCCTCGCCGGCGATCACGTCAAGAGCGCCTCGGAGCTGGGCCTGCCCTTCGTCGGCGTCGGCCTGCTCTACCGCAACGGCTACTTCCAGCAGTACCTCAACGCAGACGGTTGGCAGCAGGAGTTCTACCCCGATCTGGATTTCGCCAACCTCCCGATCAAGCCGGTCCGCGGCGACAGCGGTGGTCAGCTCAAGGTCACCGTCGAGATGCCCGGCCGCAGCGTTACCGTTGCCGTCTGGCTGGCCCAGGTCGGTCGTGTGCGTCTGTTCCTGCTCGACACGAACCTGCCCGAGAACGAGCCCGGCGATCGCGCGATCACCAAGCAGCTCTACGGCGGGGACATGGACATGCGCATCCGTCAGGAGATCGTCCTCGGCATCGGCGGCACCCGCGCCCTGACCGCCATGGGCATCAAGCCCACCGTCAACCACCTCAACGAGGGCCACGCCGCGTTCCTTTCCCTCGAGCGCATCCGCATGATCATCGAGGAGACCGGTGTCAGCTTCGACGAGGCCTGCAACGCCGCCGCCGCCGGCAACGTCTTCACCACCCACACCCCCGTCCCCGCCGGCATCGACCGATTCCCCGCCGACATGATGGTCCGTTACTTCGAGCACTTCGTCGGCTCGATCAAGCTCGACACCGAGGGCATGCTCGCGTTGGGTCGCGAGAACGTGGCCAACAAGCACGAGTCGTTCTCCATGGCCGTCCTCGCCCTGCGCACCAGCGACGGCACCAACGGCGTGTCCAAGCTGCACGGCAAGGTCTCTCGCGACATGTGGAAGAGCATCTGGCCCAACGTGCCCAACGAAGAGATCCCCATCGGCTCGGTCACCAACGGCATCCACGCTCGAACCTGGCTCAGCGCTGACATGACCCGCCTGTTCGACCGCTACCTCTCGTTGCAGTGGCAGACCACGCCCGAGGATCACTCGGTGTGGGAGGGCGTGCACGACATCCCCGACGAAGAGCTCTGGCGTGTCCGTCAGGACCGTCGCCAGCGCCTGGTTACCTGGGTCCGCTGGTACCAGCGACAGGTGCTCAAGCGTCGCGGCGCCAGCAGCGCCGAGATCGCCCAGGCCGGTGAGCTGCTCGATCACGACGCGCTGACCATCGGTTTCGCCCGCCGCTTCGCGACGTACAAGCGAGCCAACATGCTGCTCCGCGATCCTCAGCGACTGGCGCGCATCCTCTCCGACGCCGACCGGCCCGTGCAGTTTGTCCTGGCCGGCAAGGCCCACCCCGCCGACACGCAGGGCAAGGAGCTCATCCGCGAGATCGTCCACTTCGCCCGCGAGTACAACGCGGTGCGCCGGGTGGTCTTCATCGAGAACTACGACATCAACGTCGCCCGCTACCTCGTGCAGGGCGTGGACGTGTGGATGAACAACCCGCGTCGTCCGATGGAAGCCTCCGGCACCAGCGGCATGAAGGCCGCGCTCAACGGCGTGCTCAACTTCTCTGTCCTCGACGGCTGGTGGGACGAGGCCTACCACGAATCGCCCACCAAGGACCTGGGCTGGCCCATCGGCCAGGGCGAGGTCTACGCCAATTACGACTACCAGGACCAGGTCGAGAGCCAGGCGCTCTACGACACGCTCGAGAAGCAGATCGTGCCCACGTTCTACAACCGTGAGGACGGCGTGCCGCGCGAGTGGGTCCGCTGGGTCAAGAACTGTCTCCGCCACCTCGCGCCCGCGTTCAACACCACCCGCATGGTGCAGAACTACACCGAGAACTTCTACATGCCCTCGCATGTCCGCGCTGGCAAGCTGCTGGCCGACGACATGGCCGGCGCCATCGAGCTCAACGAGATCAAGCACCAGTTGCGTTCGCACTGGAGCAAGGTCCACGTCGAGTCGATCGAGGCCGACACCGCCGCACCGCTGGGCGTGTGTGAGCCGCTCAAGCTCAACGCCGTGGTCCAGCTCGGTCCGATCAACCCGGACCTCGTCAAGGTCCAGGCATACTTCGGTCCCGTCGACGGCGACGGCAACATCCGGCAGGCCCGGGCCGTCGACATGAACCACGTCGAAGGCCTCGGCGACGGACGCTATCGTTACCACGGTGACCTGCAGGTCGCCAACTCCGGTCAGCACGGCTTCGCCGTCCGTGTCATCCCCGGCGATCCGAAGATGGCCACCAGCTTCCAGCCCGGCCTGATCCTCTGGGACGGTGAGAAGCCCCCGGTCGCCGAGTCCAAGCCCAAGGCCGTCACGGTCTAAGACCGACACCATCACCAAACAAACAACCGCGAGTCATACGGCTCGCGGTTGTTTCATGGGTATGCGAATGACGTTAGGGCAGTCCGGGAGTTCCGGGGGCCGGGGGTTAGACTTCCGGGTGGACCTGGTTGAGCACCGCCCGCATGTACTCACCGAGATACTTCTTCTCGAACAGGTCGACCGCCGAGGCGGTCTGGCCGGCGTCCATGCCCCAGATCGACACGCGCAGGTCGATCAGTTCCACGTCCATCTGGATCACCAGCTGATCCTGCACGGCCAGCGCGGTCGCCAGCTTCTGGTGCAGGTACGCACTGAAGGCGTTGACGCCCGGTCCGCCGATCGCGATCGCCGGCCGATCGTGCAGGTCCTCGTTGTTGAGATACCAGATGTCCGTGCACACCACCGGCAGGATCGGCCAGTCCGTCGACTGCAGCGTGCGGTGCAGCCACTCCTGGACGAGCTCCTGCACCCCGTACGCGTGCGGGCGATCGTTCACCTCGCTGCGCAGGTCCGCCCCCACCACGATGAGCATCAGTTTGTCCGGATCCAGCTGAGGCATGGCGACATTGTAACCAGACTCGCGCGTCGCGCGTGGGTTTGAATTGAGTGAATCTCTTACAGCCCGCCCATCAGCACGGCGAGCAGGCCTTTCTGCGCGTGCAGCCGGTTGTGGGCTTGTGGGAAGACCCTGCTAGAAGGACCGTCCATCACCGCGTCGGTGATCTCGATGCCGCGGTAGGCCGGCAGACAGTGCAACACGATCGCGTGATCCGGTGCCGCGGCGAGCAGTTGCTCGTTGACCTGGTACGGCTCGAACACCTTCAACCGCGCCGCTTTCTCGTCTTCCTGACCCATCGACACAAACGTGTCGGCGTAGATCGCGTCGGCGTTTTTCACCGCCGCTTGCGGATCGCCGATCCGCTCGACGGGCGCATCGGTTTCGAGTTGGAAGTTGGCCGGGCCGGAGTGGATGAACGTCACGCCCAGCTTCTCGCAGATCGCCGCCAGGGACCGCGCCACGTTGTTCCCGTCGCCGATGAACGCGACGGTCCGTCCCGACAGGTCCTCGCCGAACTCGTCCTGCATCGTCATCGCGTCGGCCAGCGCCTGGCAGGGGTGGGACAGGTCCGACAGGGCGTTGATGACCGGCACGCCGCTGACTGCGGCCATCTGCTCCAGCATCGCGTGGTCGTACACCCGCGCCATGATGCCCTGCACCATGCCCTCCATCACGCGCGTGAAGTCCGCGACCGATTCGCGCTGGCCCAGGCCCACCTCGCCCTGACCCAGCACGATCACCCGGCCGCCCAGCTCGTACATGCCCTGCTCAAAACTCACCCGCGTTCGCAGCGAAGGCTTCTCGAAATACATCGCCAGCGTCTTGCCCGACAGGATCGGTTCGTTGCCCGCTGCCCGCGCGTCGCGCAGCTCGTGGGCGACCGCCAGCACGTGGCGCGTCTGCTCGGGCGTCATGTCACAGATGTTGATCAGGTGTTTCATGTCACAAGCTCACATCAGCAAGTCGCGTTCCAAATAAACCAATACGCCGGCCTCGGGATTTCGGTTTCCGCGAGCCGGTGGGGCGGTCAGTCCAGTTCGATCATGGTGCCCACGCCCTGCTTGCTGAAGATCTCCAGCAGCAACGCGTGCGGCAGTCGGCCGTCGATAATGTGCGCCCGTTTCACGCCGCCGGACAGCGCGGTGAAGCACGCCTCGACCTTCGGCAGCATGCCCGAGCCGATCACTTGCTCTTCGATCAGCGCCTGAATCTCGCTGCGTTTCAGTCGGCTGGCGAGCGTTTCGTCGCCGTCGCCGGTGCGGATGCCGTGCGTGTCGCTGACCAGCACGAACTTCTCCGAGCCCAGCGCCGCGGCCACCTGGCCCGCCGCCGAGTCGGCGTTGATGTTCAGCTTCCCGCCGGCCGCGTCCCGCGCGATCGGCGCGATCACCGGGATCTTCCCCGCGTCCACCAGCGCCCGCAGCAGCTCGGCGTTGACCGTCTGCACCTCGCCGACGAAACCGATGTCGATCTTCCGTCCCGCGTCGCCTTCCAGGAACAGCCGCCGGCCGAACACCACGCAGCTCGACAGCGAGTGCAGCCCCATCGCCGCGTGGCCCTGGTCGCTGAGCGTCTTCACGATGCCGGCGTTCACCTCGTTGACCAGCACACGCTCGGCGATCGCCAGCGTCCGCTCGTCGGTGTACCGCCGGCCCTGGACGAACTGCGCCTCCAGGCCGCTGGCCTCCATCGCCTGCGTGATGCTCTTGCCCCCGCCGTGCACCAGGATCGGCTTCATCCCCACCGCGTGCAGGAAACAGACGTCCTTCAGCAGCGCCGTCAGCGTCTGCGGCTCATCCATGATCGAGCCGCCCACCTTCACCACCACCACCTTTCCGTCGAACCGACGGATGTAGTGGTACGCCTCTACGAGCACTTTCGCCTTTTCGATTGCTTCCTGCATGGCCGCTTTCCCAATTGGGGAAAACCCGGGATGATACCTATCGCCACCGGATGCTACAATCGGCCCAACTCCCACAGGAAGGAACCGGAAAAATGAAGTCGATCCACACACTCCAGGCCCTGATCCTCGCCGTCGCGCTCGTCCCCGCCGCCGCTCAGGCCCAGACCGGCCCGGGCATGATGCTCGTGCCCTACCCCGCGCAGGCCAACTTCGAAGGGTCCGCCGAGGCCATCGTCTTCGGCAGCGCCAACACCAACTTCGGCAACAACTTCGACCTGACCATCTACCAGGCCGAGGGCCGCGTGTACTTCAATCACGAGTACTACGACGAAGCGGTCACCGTGGGCGGCGGCTTCGTGCATCTGGGCATCGAGTCCAACGACCCCCGCGTCCCCGAACCGCTTACCGACGTGGCCGCGGAGATCGGCACCAAGCTCGGCACCTGGGACGAGTACGACATCTTCGCCACCGGCGGCGTCGGCTACGCCGGCGACAGCAGCCTCAACGACGGCGACGCCCTGTACTTCACCGGCAACCTCTTCGGTGTCACCGAGCTCAGCGACACCGAGACCTTCGTCATCGGCATCAACTTCGACGGCAACCGCGTCATCTGGCAGGACATCCCCCTGCCCCTCATCGCTTACACCGAACGCGTCAGCGACACCTTCAGCTACACCGTCGGTCTGCCGTTCGCCTCGCTCCGCTGGCAGCCGGAGGAGAACCTGGTCATCACCGCGGACTCCGGCCTCACCGCCCGCGTCGAGTACACCGCGCAGGAAGGCGTCATCCTCTACGGCACCTACGAGAACGTGATGGAGACCTTCCACGTCCAGAACGCCAAGAACACCCGCTGGTTCTTCCAGCAGCAGCGCGTCGAGGGCGGCGTGATCTGGGTGCCGGCCGAAAACATCAGCGTCTTCGCCGGCGGCGGCTTCGCCTTCGAGACCGAGTTCGAGACCGGTTGGGACATCCGCGACACCAACACCATCGTCGATATCTCCGATGAAGCCTACATTCGCTTCGGCGTTGACGTCTGGACCGATTAACCGAAAGCAGCAGTATCACATGGCCAAGCGTACCCCGGCGGCCGACGTCGCCGCCAAGCGTTACCGGGACCGCCGCCGCGCCGTCGTCGGCGCCATCAAGCGCGACCACGGCGTCGAGGCGATGCTCGTCACCCACCCGGTCGACATCCACTACCTCGCCGGCATCCCCGAGGGCAGCGGCGCCCTGCTGATCACGCGACACGAGTCGATCGTCATCACCAACCGCATGTTCCGCGGCGTCGCCCCCGCCCAGTGCCCCGGCAGCGAGGTCGTCATCCCCGAGGTGCCGCCCGACCCGTACCTCGCGCAGCGCATCCGCAAGATGAAGCTCGGCAAGGTCGCCATCCAGGAAGACAAGCTCTCGCTGATGCGACACCAGTCGCTGGTCGAGGCGATCGGTCCGCGCAAGCTCAAGCCGACGCGCGGCGTTGTCGTGCTGGTCCGTTCGATCAAGGACGCGCAGGAGATCGCACTGACGCGTAAGGCCATCCGCATCGCCGAGCGCGCCTTCCGTGAGATGGCCGGCGAGGGCGCCGACCACTTCATCGGCAAGACCGAGAAGCAGATCGCCGCCGAGCTCGAATACCGCATGCGCCGGCTCGGCGCCAATCGCCAGGCGTTCCCCGGCACGGGCATCATCGTCGGCTCCGGCCCCAACAGCGCCTCCTGTCACCACGACGCGACCAACCGCAAGGTCCGCGAGGGCGAGGCCCTGCTCATCGACTGGGGCGCTGAGGTCGAGCACTACCGCAGCGACATGACCCGCGTGTTGTTTATGCGATCCGTGCCCGATCTGTACCGCGAGATCTACCCGCTGGTGGAAGAGGCGATGCACACCGGCATCGCGGCGCTGCGGCCCGGCGTGACCAACCACCGCGTCGACAAGCTCTCGCGCGACGTCATCGCAGACGCCGGCCACGGCGAGCTGTTCTGCCACTCCCTCGGACACGGCGTGGGCCTGGAGATACACGAGTTCCCCGGCCTCTCCCAACACGGCAAGCCCTACCGCCTCAAGCGCAACCAGATCGTCACCGTCGAGCCCGGCATCTACGTCGCCGGCAAGGGTGGCTGCCGCTTGGAGGACGACATCCTTATCACCGCCGACGGCTGTGAGAATCTTTGCAAGCTGCCGACAAAGATGAGCCGGATGATCCTGCGCTAATCCACATCGCGTTCACGCTCGTCTTCGTCGCCGAAGCCGAACTCGCGCAACCAGTAGTCCGTCTCGCTGTCGCCGATGCGCGGGGGGATATCGATCTCGGGGATGTCGTTGTCTTCGGGTTCGTCCGACTCGGGCTTCGAGGGTGGGGCGGGGCGGTGCTGCTCGGCCAGGTCCCGGTCGATGCGGTCGGCGGTCGTGTCGTCCAGGTCGAACTCCCGCATCCACGCGTCCGGCGTGCCGATCGTATCCGGCTTGGCATCGGGGGATTGGTCTAAGCGGGTCCGCACCAACAGTTGCAGGAAGTCTTCGCTGCTGAGCTGGCGGCAGCGCCGGCGTCGCGCCGCGCGGATGATGCGCCGATCGTTGCTGACCACGATGAGTTGACGGGGGTTATCCGCTGTGTCGATGCGCTTCTCGATGACGCTGTCGGCGTCACGGCCCGAGCCCGCGTACACCAGCTCCACCGGCCCGTTGTAGAACCCCTCGGTCGGCTTGCGCACGCCGTCGCACACCACCGTCGCCGCCTCGCCCGACCAGCGGCTGCGCTCGATCAGCACGCACATCGCAGACACGTCCATCACCGCGTACCGCTCGGGCAGCGTGTGGGTACAGTGCAACACGTTGTAGGCATCGATCAGCAGCGGCATGACATGAACTCTTATCGGCCACCGAGCGGCGGTCGTTCAAGAGCATCTTAGTCAGCCGGCTCTTACTGGGCGATTTTCGCCTTGAGTTTGGCGTCCTTCTCGTTGACCACCTCGGACTGCTTGGCCTTCCAGTCCGCCACGGTCTTGGCCACGGCCGGGTCGGCCACGCCCACGATCTGCGCCGCGAGGATCGCCGCGTTCTTCGCGCCCGGCGAGCCCACGCCCACCGTCGCCACCGGGATGCCCGGCGGCATCTGCACCGTCGACAGCAGCGCGTCCAGCCCGTCCATCATCCCGCCCTTCATCGGCACGCCGATCACGGGGCAGTGGGCGTGCGCCGCGACCACGCCGCCCAGGTGGGCCGCCATGCCCGCCGCACAGATAAACACTTTCACGCCGCGCTGCGGCGCGTCGGCCACGATCTTCAGCACCTTCGCCGGCGTGCGGTGCGCCGAGGCGACGTGCACCTCGTGCTTGATGCCCAGCTCGTGCAGCAGGTCGTGGCACTTGCTCATCGCGTCCCAGTCGCTGTCTGAGCCCATGAGGATGATGGCGTCGATCGGTCCGTTTTCGGTAGCGGTCATCGGTGTCTCCGTAGCAGGGTGAGCGGGCAATATAGACCAGATATTTGCGAAAAAAAACCCCGCGTGGCGTTAGCCGTGCGGGGGCTCTCTAAGAGGAATCAGTTCAGACGTTGAAGGAGGTTCGTCTCTTACTGGACCAGGAAGGAATCGTGTTCGTTGACCGGGACCTCCGTGCCGTCGAGCGTTTCGGCGTCGCCGGGGGTCCAGATGTTGTCGCCGTTGATGATCGGGGTGTCGACCCAGACCACGCGTCCGTCGCTCAGCAGCACGTTTTGGCCGCCGAGGCGCTGGTGGTTGGCGCTGTTCGAGTCGATCGCCAGGTCGTCGCGGAACTTCCCGCCGTAAATCAGCGGGTTCTTGTCGGCCATCACCGCCGTGACCGTCGGGCCGCTGATCGTCGGCAGGGCCTCGAGGTGGACGTTGCGGAAGCTGTAGCTGATCTGGCGATCGTTTTCCCAGTCGCGCATCGTGAGGGTGACGGTCTGTGGGGCGTGGATGTTGGTGGGGCTGATGAGCGTCTTGGGGTCTGCGTGGCCGGTGCGGATGAGCACGAAGGCGTGGGCCGAGTTGCTCTGGGCGTTGCCGTCGGCGTCGAAGGTGTTGGTGTGGAGCCAGGGATCGCCCGCGCGGAACTGCGTCTGCGGCAGTCGGTCGCGATGGTCACCGGCGTAACTGGTCAGGGCCTGGAACGCACCGCCGAGGTTCGCCTGGCTGGCGAGCTGACGGGACTGTTCGCGGCTGTGATTCATCGAAGGCAGCGTCAGCGCGACGGCCACGATGAGGATTGCCGCCACCGCCGCGATGTCGCTAAGGCGAACCGGCGGGCCCCAGCCGCCCGCGCTACCGAATGTGCCGGTCGCCTTTTCCTTCTTGCGTGTCTGCGAGACCGCCGCGATCGTGCGCTCGGCCAGCAGGTCACCCGGGCTCGGCGCCGGCAGGTGATCCAGCAGACCCATCAGCGCCACCAGCTTCTCGGCACGCGGCCGATCCACCGCCGGCACCGCCGCGACGTCGAAGCCCGCTTCCAGCAGCGCATCGAACACGCGTTGATCTTCCGGACTCAGTTGGTGCAGGTTTTCAGACATATCGCGTGGTCTTGCCTTTCCTTGTGCCAGTGGCGATGCCGGGTTCTACGCGGGGCGACGAGATTTCGCCGCCGAGTTCGCGTCCCCTGCTTGATCTCATCAGTCTTACGTCTCCGGATCGGCCGGGTTCGCCGATTTCCACGATTTGGCAAAACTGCCCACCGCCGTGTGCAGCCGGCTTTTCACCGTGCCCAGCGGGATCTTCAAAACGTCCGCAATCTCTTGGTACGAAAACCTTTGGAAATACGCCAGCAGGACGATTTCCCGGAGATGGTCCGGTAAGCCGTCCAGGCACTGACGCACTTTTTCGCTCGTTTCCGCCTCGTCGACCCGCGTCTCGGGGCCCGGCAGGTCCGCCTGCAGGATGTCGACAAAGCTGCACCCGTCCTCATCGCCCACCGACGCGTCCAGCGAGCCGGCCGGTCGCCGAGCCGCCTTGCGCATCATGTCCCGCGCCTTGTTGGCCGCGATCGTGAACAGCCACGGCTTGAACCGCCGCGACGTGTCGAACGAATCCAGCGACAGGTGCACCTGCAAAAACGCGTCCTGGAACACGTCCTCCGCCGTCACGCGGTTGCCGCAGAAGCGGATCAGGAAGTGAAACAGGTCCCGCTGATACCGGTAAACCAGCGTGTTGAACGCGTCGACCTGGCCCAGACGATAACGCTCGATGAGCTGCTCATCGGCCAGGTCATCGAGTTGGGTCGGCTCCTGCTGGGTCATCGCATCCTGCCCGGAAGTGGGGCGGATTATACGACCCGGCATCACCATGGCCAAAGCGGTCAAGCGTATCCCTTCCTGAAACGAGAGGACTCGTGTTGCATGACATACGGCCCGAGGCGATGTCCGGTTCACTCCCGGCCAAGTGTTTTTCAACCGCCGATAACGTTTCGGCGTCACAGGCCGGTGTTTCAAGCACCCGATCGACGATTCCAACCGGCTTTCGGTTGAACCCTGCCGTCCGGTCGATACGATGGCGGTAACGCCGCTCGATGAGGAAACCGGCCGATCAGGAGCCTCCGCGCCATGGGCGTACCGATATCTCAGATGTGGACCGTCGCCAGCTACGTGCTCTCGCAGAAGCTGCGCGGCCGCAAACGCTACCCGCTGGTGCTCATGCTCGAGCCGCTGTTCCGTTGCAACCTGGCCTGCGCCGGGTGCGGCAAGATCCAATACCCCGCCCACATCCTCAAACGCCACCTCACACTCGATCAATGCCTCAAGGCCGTCGACGAGTGCGGCGCCCCCATGGTCTCCATCCCCGGCGGCGAGCCCCTGCTCTACCCGCACATCAAGGAGCTGGTCGAGGAGCTGATCAAACGCCGCAAGTACATCTACCTCTGCACCAACGCGCTGTTGCTGAAAGAAAAACTCGACGCCGGCTGGTTCACACCCAGCAAGTACCTCACCTTCAGCGTGCACATGGACGGCCAGAGCGAGCACCACGACTTCGCCGTCTGTCGCGAGGGCACGTACGACGTCGCTATCGAGGGCATCCGCATGGCCGTCGACCAGGGCTTCCGCGTCACGACCAACACGACGCTGTTCGACGGCGCCGACCCCAACAGCGTCCGCGCGTTCTTCGACGAGATGATGGACGTCGGTGTCGAGGGCATGATGGTCAGCCCCGGCTACGCCTACCCCAAGGCCCCCGACCAGCAGAGCTTCCTCGCCGAACGCAAGAACACCCACGACCTGTTCGAGATGCTCCTGTCCAACCGAAAGAAGCGGTGGAAGTTCAACCAGAGCCCGCTGTTTCTCGAGTACCTCATGGGCCGGCGACACTACGAGTGCACGCCCTGGGGCAACCCGACCTACAACATCTTCGGCTGGCAAAAGCCCTGCTATCTCTTGCAGGACGGCTACGTCGACACCTTCGATGAGTTGATGACGACCACCGACTTCGACGCGGTGGGGCGGGCGTCCGGCAACCCCGCCTGTCAGCAGTGCATGGTCCACTGCGGCCACGAGCCCACCGCCGTCGACCACACCTTCAGCGGCTTCGGCGGCATGTGGGCCAACGTCAAGGCCATGCTCTTCAGCCGGTATGCCAACCCCAAGGCTCAGCAGCGTCTCGAAGAAGAAAAGGCCAAGCCCCACGGCCCCGCCGCCGCCATCGCCCACATCACCATCGACGGCAAACCCATCAAAGACCTCATCGAAGCGGCGTAACACCAATCACTTAGAGCCCAATTGAAAAAGCCCACGAGCGAACTCGCGGGCTCTTGCATCGGTGTCAGCTGTAAGCTGAAGTGGTTTCGATATCAGGCGGCCATCGACTCGCTGAAGCGGGCGGCCTGCTCGGGCACGTACAGCACGCTCGTCCAACCGCCGATCTTGCACATCTCAACGCCGTAGGCCGCGAAGTCCGCTTCCCAGACGCTGTCGTCGATGACGTACTTGAACTTGTACTCGCCCGGCTCGATCGCCATGCGCAGGTGCCACCAGCCGTGCTCGTCGGGGCGCAGCTCCTGACGCTGGGTATCCCAATTGTTGAAGTCTCCCGCCACCGTCACCTTGTGGGCGCTGGGTCGGAAAAACGCGAACTCAATCGTGCCGTCGGGGCAGATGCTGACCATGGTAAACGCCTCCGTGATGTCATGCTCGCGGCTCGGAACCGGCCGCACTTTTTTCATCGTCCCCCCCGTTACGTGACTTGTGTCGAAAATAACGATTGGGTCGTGAATTCGGATGATTAATCCTGCACAAACACACCCCCGCTACGCAACGCGTCAACGCACTTATTCTCGGACGCGCCAGGGGCGTTGACCCGATAAGCCGCACCGGATAGAACGCCGGTTACCACACTCGGTCCGATCGCTCGGCATCGACTTTGCGTCATGACCAGCGACCCTCACCCTCAGCCCCGCTGAGACCAGAAAGGAAACAAACCCATGGCTGCTGCCAAGGATAAGACCAAGAAGAAGATCGCTAAGAAGGCGAACACCAAGAAAAAGACCACCAAGAAGAAGACGGCCAAGAAGACGACCAAGAAGGCCGCAAAGAAGACCACAAAGAAGACCACGACCAAGAAAACCACGAAGAAGAAGGCCGCCAAGAAGACGACCAAAAAGGCCGCGGGCAAGAAAAAGACGGCCAAGAAGAAGGTCATCACCGACGAGATGATCGCCCAGCGGGCCTACGTCATCTGGGAATCCAAGGGCTGCCCCCACGGCCAGGACGCCGAGAACTGGGCCGAGGCCGTCTACCAGCTCAACGCCGAACTGGGCAAGTAATCTCCACGACCGATAACGGGTCGGCCACTCGGCGGCGATGCACCGCCCACGCGCCAAAGGTGCGCGCCGGATTTAGTGTTTCACGCCCTGCGGGCCGCCGTCGGTGAAGTACTTCTGCCGGATCGCCTCTTCCAGGTCTACGCCGTTGATGTTCGCCAGCGTCGCCAGCCACGCCAGCACGTCGGCGAACTCCTCGTGGATGTTCGCGCGGTCGTCGCCGTGCAGCGCGGTGGCCAGTTCGCCGATCTCCTCGACGAACCACATGAACGTGCCCGGCGTGCCGCGGGCGTTGTCGGTCTCGTAGTAGCGGTCGCGGATGAACCGCTGGAAATCGGCGATCGATAGGGCGGGGGTATCACTCATGGCCGTATGGTAATCGATCTCCATCTGACCGGCGCGATACGTAGCCCCTTGCCCTGCCATCGGTTACTATCGAGCCCATGACGCCCACGTCCCACGCCATGCGCGTCTCGATCCGTTCCCCCCTCGTCATCGCGTTTCTCCTGGCGATGTGGGTGCTCCTGCGTTGGGCGTCGTATCCCTGGCCGAACTACTGGCTGCCGGCCCACCTGTCGCTGGTGCCCCTGTCGCTGCTGGCGGTCCGCGCCGAATCCACTAAGCAATTGCTCCGCTGGACCTACGCGGCCGGCGTAGCGTTCTGGGCGATCGGTTGCATCTGGTTGTTCAACGTCGCCTCGTACGGCTATCTCGTGCTGGGCATCTACATGGGCGTGTACCCGATGTTGTACGTGCTGCTGCTGCGCACCGTCAGCCGGGGATTGCACCTGCCGCTGTTCTTTGCCGTGCCGATGGTGTGGGTCAGCGTCGAGTACGTGCGCGGCTTCATGTTCAGCGGCATGCCCTGGTTCGGATTGGGCCACAGCCAACCCACGCAACTCATTCAGATCGCCGACCTGTTCGGTTCGTACGGCGTGTCGTTCGTCGTCGCCATGTCGGCGGGCGTGCTCTGCGACCTGCTCACCCAACCGCTCATCGCGCCCGGCGGTGGCCCCGGTAAGACCGTCCGCCTCGCGCTGGTCAGTTGGCTGCTCGTCATGATCGGGACGATCGGCTACGGCCAATGGCGCCTCGGCCAGGCCCCCGGTGACAACGCCCCGACGCTGCGCGTGGCCGTGATCCAGACCGACGTCCCGCTGGACAGCAAGTGGGAACGGGAAAAGGAACAAACCCGCCACACCGAGGCCCGCCGCCAGGCGGAACTGGCGGAGTTCGACGACGTCGACGAGCTCACGCGTAGCGCCGCCGCCGAGCAGCCCGACCTGATCGTCTGGCCCGAAACCACGATGCCCCGCCCGATCAACCGCACGCTCATCGAACAGTCGGCCATCCCCCTGCGTCAGGCGCTCGAAGCCGGCCGTGCGCCCGACGACCAGCGCGACGCCTACATCTACTGGGCCGCCGCTCTCGACTACCAGCAGCGCGTCCATCGGCTCGCCATCGACACCGGCGCCGCCCTCATCATCGGCGGCCACGCCTTCCCCGATCCCGTCAACGCCTCCACCAAACGCCACAACAGCGCCTACCTCATCTCACCCGAAGGCCAAACCCTCGATCGCTACGACAAGGTCCACCGCGTGCCGTTCGGCGAGTACGTGCTCTTTGAAGAGACCTTTCCCTGGCTGGCCGTCTTCCTCCGAAAGATCGCGCCGCTGCCGGGATACTCCCTGCAACCCGGCGAGAACGTCAGGCCCCTGGCCTGGCCCAGCGACGACGCCGACGAGCTCCTCGTCATCGGCACCCCCATCTGCTTTGAAGACATCGTCAGCTACGTCTGTCGCGAGATGATCTACAAATCCGGCCGCAAGCGCGGCCACCTCTTGGTCAACCTCACCAACGACGGCTGGTTCCCCGGCACCGCCGAGGCGCCGCAACACGAACAAATCGCCCGCTTTAGGTGTATAGAAAACCGCGTGCCCATGGCGCGCTCCGTCAATCGGGGCGTCAGCGGCTTTATCGACTCGTCCGGCCGAATCATCAGCCGCGTCGAGGTCGACGGGCGCACGCAGGAGGTCGCCGGCTACGCGGTGGCGGACCTGCGTCTCGATAGCCGATCAACACTGTTCGGCAGGATCGGAAACCTGTTCGCGGTGGTGTGTGTCGGTCTCACGCTCGTCTCGTGCGGGCTGGCCCGGCTTCACCATCGCATCACTCGAAAGGCCACACGATGAAATCACGCCTCACCACGCTCACTATTTCGGGCATCGTGATCCTCACGGCCGTCCTGGCACGTGCCCAGTCCGACCAACCCATCAACCACCTGCGGGCCCACGACCGGGCGATCGAGATGATCGTCACCGCCTCGCTGGGCGACATCCCCGCCCTGCGTGCCAACGCGATCGAGGCCATGCACGTCGTGCCCGAGCGGTGCAAGCCCCTGGCCGAGCGCGGCCTGACCGATCCCAACCCCGGCGTGCGCTTCGCCGCCGTCGTCACCGCCGGCATGCTCGACATGCGCAACACCGTGCCCGCCATCCATCCCCTGCTCAACGATGAAAACACCTCGGTCCGCGCCGCGGCGCTCTACGCGCTATACGTGCTGGGTGAGGACATCGACATCTCGCCCATGGCCGACATGCTGCTCAACAGCCAGGACCCCACGCTCCGCTCCAACATCGCGCTGCTGCTGGGGCTGATCGGCGAGGACAGCGCCATCCCGCTGCTCAAGCAGGCCGCCAAGGCCCCCATGCCGCGCATCAGCAAGGAGCGCGTCGCCGTCATGCGATGCCAGATCGCTGAGGCCATCGTCAAGCTCGGCAGCGACACCGAGCTGGCCACCATCCGTGCCTCGCTCTACAGCCCGATCGGCGAGGTGCAGGTGCTGGCGATCAACACCATCGGCGCCGTCGGTGATCAGCCCGGGGCGACCGGCCTGCAGACCCTGCTCGACGACCACCCCGCGGAGGTGCGACTGGCCGCGGCCGCGTCCATCGCCCGTGTCGTGCGGACCGGTCGGCTGCGCGAGACCGGCAGCGGGCAGGTGCTCGTGCGATTGGAAGACCGCGCCCGCCCGATCGTCTTTGAGTACGCCGTCAGCCCCATCGATCCCCTGCGTGCTCAGGCCGCCTTCGCCATGGGCTGGTATGACGACGACGCGACCCTGCGGGCCCTGATCGGCTTGCTGGACGATTCCAGCCCCCAGGTCCGCATCGCCGCTGCCGCCAGCGTGCTCCGCCGCACCCACCCGGCCGTCGCTTCGGAGCGCTGATTTCGCGTTTGCCGCCCCCCAAGCGGTTGACAGCACGCACGCAAACCGTTTGAATGACGTTAATTGAGGTCGGGGCAGACGCCAGCCTACCTGCGTGAACTGCCCTTCGTGACGGCCAACCGACCCACACGCCGAGCCCGGCAACCTGGAGGCAATCGTGAGCATTCTCACCAAGATTTTTGTGGTGGTGGTGACCCTGATGGCGGTCATGACCCCCGCGCTATTAGTGCCTTTCGTCAAGAACACCTCTACGAAAATTGAGGAACTCGAAGGCAAGGTGGCCGTCGGTCAACAGGCTCAGCAGTCGGCGCGCACTGCCAACGACCGCGTCAAGTCGCTCAACGACGAACTGGCCCAGCTGAAGGAAGACGCCGCGGCGCAGAAGAACGCCTACGAGGGTGAGATCGCAGGGCTGCAAAACGATCTGGCCACCGCTAAGAGTCAGGCGATCAGCGCCGAGAGTCAGCTGCAGGTCAAAGAGGCGCAGCTTCAACAGGTCTCCGCCGGCTTTGAGCAGCAGAGCGCGATCATCGCCACGATGCGTTCCGAACTCGATAAGGCCCGCACCGACACGCTCCGCAACCAGAAGCGCAACACCGAGCTGACCGACCAGAACCAGACGCTCAGCACCGAGCTGGAGACCGCCGTCGAGCAGGTCCGCCTGCTCAAGGAGAAGCTGGCCGATCTTGAGAGCCAGCTCACCAGCGGCGGCGCCGTCGCCAGCCGCAACGAAGCGGTCGGCCCGACCGCCGGCAGCGTCAACGTCCGCGGCGTCGTCACCGGCGTGCAGACCGTCGCCGACGACGTGTTCGTCTCCGTCAACGTCGGCTCCAACGATCGCGTCGCCGAGGGCATGGAGTTCATGATCCACGACGGCGGCAACTTCATCGGCACCCTCGTCATCAGCCAGGTCGACCTCAACAGCAGCGCCGGCCGCGTCACGCTCGCCACCGGCGAGATCCGTCCCAACCTCCAAGTCCTCGCCGCCAACTTCTAAGCCGCCAAACCGGAGATTTGTCATGAGTCAGTTCGATTCCCCCACCCCGGTCAGGCAGTCCAAGGCCTCAGCCAACGTCTACACGGCCCTCGCCCTGGCCGCTGTGATCTGTCTGGGTGTCAGCATCGGATACCTCTGGATCAAGAACACCCAGCTCACCGGCAACGCCAATCCCCTCTATATCTTGGGCCAGTGATCACACCGAACCGGCAGCACATTCCGAAGTTTTTGAAGGGCAACGGTTTGATTACCGTTGCTTTTTTTTGATAATCTCCGGTAGTCCGTCCGATCAGGGGACTATCGGACCGATCGTCGCGATCGGCACGTCAATTGACCGGACCTTGTGGCGGAAAGGGCATTAGCCAACTTGTTCGAGCTCGATAGCCTTTTAGGTTGGTTCAGCGTCGATATGGGGATCGACCTGGGTACCTGTAACACACTCGTCTGTGTACGCGGTGAGGGTATCGTGTTGAACGAGCCCTCCGTGGTGGCCGTGACCAAGGGCACCAACAAGGTCCTGCAGAAGGGCAACGCCGTGGGCTGGGTGGCCAAGGAGATGCTCGGCAAGACGCCCGGCTCGATCACCGCCATCCGCCCGCTCAAGGACGGCGTGATCAGCGACTTCGAGATCACCGAGGCCATGCTCGGCTACTTCATCCGCAAGGTGCAGGGCCGCAACCGCTTCTTCGGGCCCCGCGTCGTGATCGCCATCCCCTCGGGCATCACCGCCGTCGAGAAACGCGCCGTGCTCGACTCGGCCGAGCGCGCCGGCGCACGCCGCGTCTACCTCGTCGAGGAGCCCATGGCCGCCGGCATCGGCGCGGGCCTGCCCATCGTCGAGGCCACCGCCTCCATGATCGTCGACATCGGCGGCGGCACCACCGAGGTCGCCATCATGTCCCTGGCCGACATCGCCGAGTGCACGTCCGTCCGTGTCGCCGGCGACGACATGGACGAGGCGATCATCAACCACATGAAGAAGACCTACAACCTGATGATCGGCGAGCAGACCGCCGAGCGCATCAAGATCGACATCGGCTCGGCCGCGCCCACCACCGGCGAGGAGACCACCCTCGAGGTGCGCGGTCGCGACATGATCTCCGGCCTGCCCCGCAAGACCGTCGTCACCAGCGAAGAGATCCGCGAGGCCCTGCAGGAACCGCTCAGCGCCATCATCAACACCGTCACCCGCACGCTCGAACGCGCCGAACCCGAGCTCGCCGCGGACCTGGTCGACAACGGCTTGGTCCTCGCCGGCGGCGGCGCACTGCTCCGCGGCATCGACGTGATCCTCTCCAACGCCACCGGCCTGGACGTCCGCATCGCCGACGACCCGCTCACCTGTGTCGCCCGCGGCACCAGCATCTACCTCGAAAACATCGAGGACTGGAAGAGCACCGTCGAGAGCGATATGGACGATTAACCTCGGCCCGCTCCGCCGCGCAGACGCCGCACCGCTCACGCTTACGAAACCGCATCCCACAGAACCATGAAACTTCCCCCACTCCGCTCGCTGCTGGTCGCCGGATTGATGCTCGCGCTCGTCGCCGGCGCCGTGCTCCCGGCGGGGCGGTACCAGTGGGCCGCGCGTCCTCTCAGGCGCACCGTCGACGTGCTGCTCCAACCCGTCAGCCACCTGCTCGCGCTGCCCATCAGTGCCGCGCGCAACACCCACGACCCGCCCCAGCACATCAAGGAACTGCAGGAAGCCAACAAGTACGTCGTCTACTACCAGGGCCTGGCCCGGCGGTACCAACAGGAAAACGATCAGCTCCGCCGTGAAAACGCGGCGCTGCAGGAGCTGGCCACTTACATCGACACCGGCGCGTTCGATTTCCTGCCCGCCTCGGTCACCGGGCGATCCTCCGGGCCCCGTGAGAACACGCTGCGCATCAACAAGGGCACGCGCGACGGCCTGGCCGTCGGCCTGCCCGCCGTGACCGACGCCAACCTCATCGGCCGCGTCGTCGATGCCGGCCGCACCGGCTCGACCGTCCAATTGATCACCTCGCCCGGCCTGAAGTTCAACGCCACCGTCTCCCCGCCCCCCGCGCAGGAAGACCGACAAACCGAAGAACACAACGTCCCCCGCCTGTTCACCGCCACCAACGACGGCCGGCTCATCGCCATCGTGCCCGAGAAGATGCCCGTACAGGAAGGCGACCTGGCCAAGCTCAAGGACGCCGACTGGTACCACGCGGCGCAGTTCATGGTCGTCGGCCAGGTGGTTGCGGTGGAGTCCGCCGCCGACCTGCCCCTGCGTAAACGCGTCATCGTCCGTCCCATCCCCACGATCCGTTACCTCGGCCACATCTGGGTCGTTCGGCCCAGGGGCGGGGAGGTGACGCGATGAACTGGGTCCTGTTTGTTCTCGTGGCGTACCTGTTTTGTGCGATGCAGAAGGGCCTGGCGGCGCTGTTCGAGATCGGCACGATCGCGCCGCAGTTCACGATCATCCTCGGCGTCTTCGTGGGCCTGTTCGCGCCGCGCCGCGCCACGCTCTGGGCGTGGGGCCTGCTGGGCTTCGTCATGGACATGCTCATGCCGGTACACACCGTCGCCGGCGGAGAGGCGCAGATGGTGCTGGTCGGGCCCTGGACGTTCGGCATGATGGCCGGTGGGGCGGTGATCCTGCAGGTGCGCGCGTCGCTGCTGAAAAGCCACCCCATGAGTCACGCGTTCGCCGTGGGCGCCTGTGGGATCGGTGTCCAACTGGTCGCGATCGCCATCCTCGTTGTGCGGAGCTTCTACGATCCGTTGGTGACTTTCAGCCCGTTGTCGCTGCTGTGGGGCGGCGTCCTGGCGTCGGTCTACACCGCGCTGTTTGCCATCCCCCTGTCGTGGGCGTTGATTCGCATCGCACCCGCGTTCGGATTCCAAGGCTTCAAATTAGGTCGTAACTGATCCCCAGGTACACCAGCACCGCGACCACCACCAACGCGATCAGCAACGCCACTACCAGCACACCCCGCCCGGTCGGCGCCAGCTCCGCCAGCTCCGGCTCGATGTTGGTGTTTTCCGTCTCAGCGGTTACCTTGCCCGGTGGCAGGTCAACCGGTTGTTCCGGACGCTGCGGGGCGGGTCGAGTCGGGTCGGCAACGGTGCGCTTTCGCGGCACCTTGATCATCGCTCCGCATTCACTGCAGCGACAGACACTGCCCCGAAAGGCGCTGTCCATCTCGAGCATCGCGTTGCATTGTGGGCAGATCAGCCGAATCATGTGCCGAATTGTAGCAGTCCATTGCGGCAAAGGCGGATAGACATCGCGTGAATCAACCCGACGGCCACATCTCAGTCATGCCCGAACAGGTGCTCGAGCACCTCGCGCCCCAGCCCGGCCAGACCGTGTTGGACTGCACCGTGGGGCGCGGCGGGCACGCCCGGCTCATCATGCCCCGCCTGGCGCCCGGCGGCCGATACGTCGGCCTCGACGTTGACGCCGCCAACGTCCAATTCCTCCAGGACGACCTGAAAGACGCGCCCGTCCGGTTCGATGTGGTCCATCGCAACTTCTGCGAAGCCGAAATGGTGCTGGAAAGCCTCGAAATCGACCGTGTCGACGGTCTGCTGGCCGATCTGGGCTTCGCCTCCACCCAGGTGGACGATCCCCAGCGCGGCCTAAGCTTCCTGCAGGACGGCCCCCTGGACATGCGACTCGACCCCACCGCCGAGACCACCGCCGCCGACCTGGTCAATCACACCCCCCAGCAGGAATTGGCCGACATTATCTATCAATTCGGCGACGAAAGATTCAGCCGCCCGATAAGTCGAAAAATTGTCGAACGTCGCAAACAAGCGCCGATCAAAACCACCAGAGAGTTGGCGGATCTGTGTTGTGCCGTGTACGGCCCGCGAGCCCGCAGACAGCGGATTCACCCGGCCACACGCACGTTTCAGGCCCTGCGCATCGCCGTCAACGACGAGATGGGTCGGCTCGATACGCTCCTGGCGGCGCTGCCGCGTCTGATGAAACCCGACGGCCTGGCCGTCTTCATCAGCTTCCACTCGCTGGAAGACCGCGCCGTCAAGCAGGCCTTTCGGCGGTACGCCGCGGACGGATCAGCGGAGCTGGTCGTCAACAAGCCGCTGAGGCCGAGCGAGATCGAACGACGCGCCAACTCGCGCAGCCGATCGGCAAGACTCCGCGTGCTGCGCTGGATCGCGACGGGACAAACAACGACGCCTTGATACAATGCACGCGTCGAAGGAACGACACTCTTTTAAGCTCACGGACGGACGCTCATGACCAGGGAAACGAAGATCGGCCTGCTCGTCGGACTCGGAGTCATCCTCTTCTTTGCCATCCTCGTTTCTGAGTTCATCTCGGTCGCAAACAACCAGGACTCGGCCCAGCTCGATCAGCTGGCCGAGGCT
>JANQJT010000049.1 GCA_028281485.1 Phycisphaeraceae bacterium | reverse complement strand
ACGCTCTGCAAGCCCGGCGCGATCATCATCGGCCACGCCGACCCCCTGCTCGCACCCGACCAGAACCAAGCCACCGCCGAGGCCGGCCACACCCTCCTGGCCATGGAGCTCGTCCCGCGCATCACCCGCGCCCAGGCCATGGACGCCCTGTCCAGCCAGGCCAACCTCGCCGGATACAAGGCCGTGCTCATGGCCGCCGACGCCTCCGGCAAGATCATGCCCATGATGATGACCGCCGCCGGCACGCTCAAACCCGCCAAGGCCTTCATCGTCGGCGCGGGCGTCGCAGGACTCCAGGCCATCGCCACCGCCAAGCGACTCGGCGCCATCGTCAGCGCCATCGACGTCCGGCCCGAGGTCAAGGAACAGATCGAATCCCTCGGCGCCAAGTTCGTCGAGCCCCCCGAAGCCGCCTCCGGTGAGGGCGGATACGCCAAGGAACAAACCGAAGAG
This sequence comes from Phycisphaeraceae bacterium, assembly GCA_028281485.1. Classification (GTDB taxonomy): domain Bacteria; phylum Planctomycetota; class Phycisphaerae; order Phycisphaerales; family Zrk34; genus JANQHD01. Next base: position 10,327 of record JANQJT010000049.1, on the reverse strand, counting down.
CAGAAACAAAAGCAACAGGAACTCATGGCCGACACCGTCGCCGAGTCCGACATCGTCATCACCACCGCCGCCATCCCCGGCCGCCCCTCCCCCAAGCTCATCACCGACGCCATGGTCGCACGCATGCAGCCCGGCTCCGTCATCGTCGACCTCGCCGCCGAACGCGGCGGCAACGTCGAATCCACCGTCCCCGACCAGGTCGTCACCGCGCACGGGGTCACCATCATCGGCACCAACAACATCCCCTCCCTCGTCGCCACCGACTGCTCGGCCATGTACTCCGGCAACATCGTCAAGCTCTTCCAGGAACTGTTCGACAAGGAGGGCAACCTCCAGATCGACACCGCCAACGAGATCACCGCCGGCATCCTCGTCTGCCGCGACGGCCAAATCATCCAGCCCGCCGTCCGCGAACGCATGGGCCTGCCCCCGCTCGCCACCCCCGAACAGGAACCGGAAGAAGACAACCCAACCGAAACCGCCGACTCCACCGAAGGGAGCAAATCCTGATGACCCTCGTCCTGATGCTCACCATCTTCGTCCTGGCGATCTTCATCGGCTTTGAGATCATCACCAAGGTCCCCCCCACGCTCCACACCCCCCTCATGTCCGGCTCCAACGCCATCAGCGGCATCACGCTCGTCGGCGCCGTCATCAGCGCCGGACAACACGCCACCGCCCTGGCCACCATCTTCGGTTTCATCGCCGTCGTCATGGCCACCATCAACGTCGTCGGCGGATACCTCGTGACCCACCGCATGCTCGGCATGTTCCGCAAGAAGGACTAACCCCCAGTGACCCCCTACGCTTCAACCGTCACGCTGGCCGCCGGTGACCTGCCCGCCTGGGCAATGATCGCCTACCTCGTGGCCGCCGTCCTGTTCATCCTCGGCATTAAGGGACTGACACACCCGCGCACCGCCGTGCGCGGCAACCTCATGTCCGCCGTCGGCATGCTCATCGCCGTCGCCGTCACCCTCCCCTCCGTCATGGGCGGGCTCGGCTGGGGCGTCGTCATCGCCGGCATGGTTGTCGGCGGCGCCATCGGCACCATCGCCGCCACACGCGTCCAGATGACCGCCATGCCCCAGATGGTCGCCATCTTCAACGGCTTCGGCGGCGGCGCGTCCATCTTCGTCGCATGGGCCGAGCTCTCCAGCTTCAAGAAAGTCATCGCCAAGGCCCACGAGATCTTCAACGAGCAGGGCCAACTCGACATCGCCACCACCTACACCCTCGACCAAATCGCCACCATCAAGCAGAACGCCATCGACGCCGGCGTCCTCACCTTCAACAACGGCCTGGCCGAAATCGGCACCATCCCCCTGCCCGTCCTCATCGCCACCGCCCTCGCCGGACTCATCGGCTCCGTCACCTTCTCCGGCTCGTTCATCGCCTTCGGAAAACTGCAAGAGTTCAAGGTCTTCTGGAACCCGTGGGTCCTGCCCGCCCACCAGCTGCTCAACGCCCTGCTCTTCGTCGTCGCCGTCGGCTGCACCGTCCTGGTCATCGCCTACCCCGACGCCGCCTTCTGGTGGTACCTGCCCCTGGTCATCGTCGCGCTCGTCATGGGCGTCACGCTCACCTGCCCCATCGGCGGCGCTGACATGCCCGTCGTCATCGCGCTGCTCAACAGCTACTCCGGCCTCGCCGCCGCAGCCACGGGCTTCGTCATCAACAACACCGTCCTCATCATCGCCGGCTCCCTCGTCGGCGCATCGGGCATCATCCTCACCGTCATCATGTGCAAGGCCATGAACCGCTCCCTGGTCAACGTCATCTTCGGAAAGATCGACGCCTCCAAGTCCACGTCCTCCGACGACATCTACGAGGGCAGGATCAAGGCCACCAGCGCCGACGAGATCGCCATGATGCTCGACGGCGTCCAGCGCGTCGTCATCGTCCCCGGCTACGGCATGGCCGTCGCCCAGGCGCAACACCCCGTCCGCGACCCCTTCAACGAACTGGAAGCCCGCGCCGGCAACGGCGGGTTCGCCGTCCACCCCGTCGCCGGTCGCATGCCCGGCCACATGAACGTCCTCCTCGCCGAGGTCGACATCCCCTACGAAAAACTCATCGAGTCCGACAACATCAACCCCCACCTCGACACCGTCGACATGGCCATCGTGCTCGGCGCTAACGACGTCGTCAACCCCGACGCGCGCAAGCCCGACTCCGCCATCGCGGGCATGCCCATCGTCGACGTCGACAAGTGCCGCACCGTCGTCGTCATCAAACGCTCCCTCTCACCGGGCTTCGCCGGCATCCCCAACCCCCTGTTCGCCCTCGACAACGCGCTGATGTTCTTCGGCGACGGTCGCAAGACCATCGAAGACCTCGTCACCGCCGTCAAGGAAAACTGATTCGTCACAATCGCGCACTTGCCTGCCAGACCCGACGCCACGACAATTCGCGTGTGCGTATTCATTACCTTCAGCACGTCTCGTTCGAACACCCCGATGGCATCACCCACTGGGCAGCCGAACACCGTCACACCATGATCGGCACACACCTCTACGCCGGCGACGCGCTTCCCCCACTCCAGAGCTTCGATGCGCTGGTCATCATGGGCGGCACGATGGGCGTCTACGAAACCGAAAAACACCCATGGCTGACCGACGAGATCGCTTTCGTCCGCAACGCCATCGACGCGGGCAAACCCACGCTCGGCGTCTGCCTGGGCTCACAAGTCATCGCCGCCGCCCTCGGCGCCAGCGTCTACCCACACACAAAAAAAGAAATCGGCTGGTTCCCCGTCACGCTCACACCCGCCGGACGCGACCACCCACTCATGACCGGCATGCCCACCACCTTCAGTCCCGTCCACTGGCACGGCGACACGTTCGACCTGCCAGACGGAACCACGCTGCTCGCCTCATCCGATGCAACGCCCCATCAGGCGTTCGCGTACCGGGATCACGTCATCGGCCTGCAATTCCACGTCGAGTACACGCTCCCCGCCTTCGACGATTTCTTCGAGGAAGGCAAGGCTGAAATCACCGCCGCCCCCTTCGTCCAAGACGCCGCCACCATCCGTGACAACACCGACGGCTTTGCCGCCCTTCCTGAGATTCGAAATCAACTACTCGACAATCTCTATCGCGCGTAACACGACAGAACACATCCGCATCCAATTCTCCAAACCGCGGGAATAATCCCTCCGCCCCGGCTCACTCCGGCTGCAGGAACCAACAGATGAACACTCAACAATCCAACGACAAGCCGCGCTGCGCCTGCAAGCGATGTCCGATGAGATACACCACGCTCGCACTGCTCTTCCTCGCCGCCGTCGTCTTCAACGACGCCCTCTACACACTCGCCGTCCGCCTGCTCGGACCGCCCGCCGTCGCCATGACCGAAACCCATACCGACCCACCGACCACACAACCCGCCGCCACCTTCGCCCACACACCGCTTAACAACATCCTCGCCCAGCACGTCGACTCCGCCGGCTACGTCGACTACGCCGCCCTCGCCGCCGACACCGCCGCGCTCGACGCCTACATCACCTCCCTCGCCACCGCACCCTTCGATCGACTATCACGCGACGGCAAACTCGCCCTGCTCATCAACGCCTACAACGCCTTCACCCTCAAGCTCATCACCGACTTCTACGACGACGGCAAGCTCACCTCCATCAAAGACATCCCCAAGGAAAAACGCTGGGACCACGCCCGATGGACCCTCGCCGGCAAGACCCACTCCCTCAACCAGATCGAACACGAGCTGGTCCGCCCCAATTTCAAAGAACCCCGCATCCACTTCGCCCTCGTCTGCGCCGCCGTCTCCTGCCCGCCCCTTCGCCCCGAAGCCTACACCGCCGACCAGCTCGAAGAACAGCTCGTCGACCAATCCAAAACCGTCCACACCCAGCCCCGCTGGTTCAGCTACGACCCCCGCTCCAACACCGTCAAGCTCACCGCCCTCTACCAGTGGTACGCCGGCGACTTCGAACAAACCGCCGGCTCCGTCTCCGCCTACGTCGCCTCACAGTCCCCCACCTACCATTCCGTCATTAATAGCGGGCGCACGCCCGCCATCGAATACCTAAACTACTCATGGCTGCTCAACGATCAGGCCGCTCTGGAAAACTGATGCACCGCCGCCGCGCGATCCAATCACGGAAATCAACATGCTCGCTCTGATCCAACGATACACGCGCTGGCTCCATACGCAGTGGCCCGCAGGAACCGCCGAAAAACTACCCATCGCACGAGAAGACGGCACCACCAACGTCCTCGGACTCTACATCGTCGGCGACCTCACCGGCGTCCCCCTCCTCAAGTTCTCCGCACACACCGGCACACGCGCCGTCCAGTCCATCGTCGCCGACCCCGCCTTCGACAAACGAAACACCACAGGCGACACACTCGACATCGCCATCATCGGCGGCGGCGTCTCCGGCTACGCCGCGGCCATCGAAGCACGCAAACACAACCTCAACGTCAAGCTCTTCGAAGCCGCCGAACCCTTCAGCACCATCGCCAACTTCCCCACCGGAAAACCCATCTACACCTACCCCACCGACATGACGCCCGCCGGCGACCTGCAGTTCCACGAAAAATCCGCCGTCAAAGAAGGCCTCCTCGAAGACCTCCACGAACAGGCCGACGCCGCCGGCATCACACCCACCCTCGCACGCGTCGACTCCGTTCAGCGCAAGTCCGGCCGATTCGAGATCAACACCCCCGACCAACCCACAATCACCGCGCACCGCGTCGTCGTCGCCATCGGACGCTCCGGCAACTTCCGCAAGCTCGGCGTCCCCGGCGAAGAACTGCCCAAGGTCTACAACCGCCTCCACGACCCCAGGGACTTCTGCGGACAAAACATCCTCGTCGTCGGCGGCGGCGACAGCGCACTCGAAACCGCCATCGCCCTCACCCAGTGCGGCTCGAACGTCACCCTCTCCTACCGCAAGCCCGAGTTCGCACGACCCAAACCCGACAACGTCGACAAGATCAACCAGCTCACCGCACACCCCGACGCAGACTTCGACGTCGAAACCGTCACCGGCGACCGCGTCACCACACCCTCCGGTGCGTACATCAAACCCGAACACACCGGCAGCCTCACACTCATGATGGCCTCCGGCATCAAGCAAATCACCGAAGACAACGTCACCATCACCGACGCCGACAAACAGCAGCACACGCTCCCCAACGACGCCGTCTTCACCATGATCGGCCGCGAAGCACCCCTCGACTTCTTCCGTCGCTCCGGCGTCAACATCACCGGCGAATGGCGCCCCGTCACATGGCTCACGCTCATCCTCTTCGGCCTGTTCTGCCTCTGGGTCTACCACTGGAAAGCCGACTACCTCCTGCCCGATCCCGTCAAGACCGCCTTCAACGACACCGTCGGCTGGAACCCCGGCCAAACGTGGAACCGACTCACCGGCACCGCCGAAGGCTACTTCAACACACCCGGCACGCTCGGCCACACACTCAAAACCTCCGCCTCCTCACGCTCCTTCTACTACACACTCCTCTACGCCACCGCCGTCACCGTCTTCGGCATCCGACGCATCCGAAGACGCAAGACCCCCTACATCACTCGACAAACCCTCACACTCACCGCCATCCAGGTCCTGCCCCTCTTCCTCCTGCCCGAGATCATCCTCCCACTGCTCGGCCACAACGGCGCGTGGGACGCCGGCATCGGCCAATGGTTCGCCAACACCTTCTTCCCCGAAGCCAACTACGGACACGGCCGCGAATACTGGCGCGCCTACGGCTTCATCCTCGCCTGGCCCCTCATGGCGTGGAACTGGTTCACCGACCAACCCATGTGGGGCTGGCTCGTCCTCGGTTTCATCCAGACCTTCGTCTTCCTCCCCATCATCATCCGACGCTGGGGCAAGGGCGCTTACTGCGGGTGGATCTGCTCCTGCGGCGCGCTCGCCGAAACACTCGGCGACGCACACCGACACAAGATGCCCCACGGCCCACGCTGGAACCGACTCAACATGATCGGCCAGGCCTTCCTCCTCTTCGCCGTCACGCTCATGATCCTGCGCATCGTCAGCTGGATCATCCCCGGTGACGACCCCGTCGACAAAACCTTCAAGCTCCTCTCCAGGAACATCCCCTTCCTCAGCTACGCCTACCTCGTCGACCTGCTCTGGGCCGGCATCCTCGGCGTCGCCTTCTACTTTCACTTCTCCGGTCGCGTCTGGTGCCGCTTCGCCTGTCCCCTCGCCGCACTCATGCACATCTACGCCCGCTTCTCACAATTCCGAATCCTCGCAGACAAGAAGAAATGCATCTCCTGCAACGTCTGTACCTCCGTATGCCACCAGGGCATCGACATCATGAACTTCGCCAACAAGGGCCTCCCCATGGAAGACCCCCAGTGCGTCCGATGCTCCGCCTGCGTCCAGTCCTGCCCCACCGGCGTCCTCACCTTCGGACGCGTCGACCGCAAGACCGGACAAACCCTCGCCACCGACTCACTCCCCGCCAGCCCCGTCCAGATCGCCGAACTCCGCATCAACGGACAAACCGCCCCATAAATCCGAATAAATCCATAAAATGCCCGCACTACATGACAGAAAACCCCACCCCGGAGCCCATTCGTGACCGACCCAAACACCGCCAAGTCCTGCTGCGACCCCGTCGTCGAAACCACCTGGAACGTTGAAGACACCGTGCGCGAGCGCTACGCCGCCGGCGCACAGGCCGTCGAACCCCAGCTCTGTTGCCCCGTCAGCTACGACGCCCAGTACCTCAAGCTCATCCCACAGGAAATCATCGACAAAGACTACGGCTGCGGCGATCCCTCCAAGTACGTCACCGAAGGCGACACCGTCCTCGACCTCGGCTCCGGCGCTGGCAAGGCCTGCTACATCCTCGCACAAAAAGTCGGCCCGGCTGGCAAGGTCATCGGCGTCGACTTCAACCCCGCCATGCTCGAACTCGCACGCAAGTACCAGCCCGAGATGGCCGAAAAACTCGGCTACGACAACACCTCCTTCCTCAAGGGCAAGATCCAGGACCTCGCCCTCCCCCTCGACGCCGCCGACGCCTACCTCGCCGACCACCCCATCGCCTCCGCCGATAACCTCGACGCCTACCACGCACACTGCGACCAGCTCCGCACCCAATCCCCCCTCGTCCCCGACAACTCTGTCGACGTCGTCGTCTCAAACTGCGTCCTCAACCTCGTCCGACCCGAAGACAAGAAACAGCTCTTCGACGAGATCTTCCGCGTCCTCCGCCGCGGCGGACGCGCCGTCATCTCCGACATCGTCTGCGACGAGCCCCCCACCGACGCCATCCGCAACGACCCCGATCTCTGGTCCGGCTGCATCGCCGGCGCGTTCCTCGAAGACGAGTTCCTACAGATGTTCTACGACGCCGGCCTCTACGGCATCGAGATCCTCGACCGCTCCGAAGAGCCCTGGCAATCCATCGAGGGCATCGAGTTCCGCTCGCTCACCGTCCGCGCCTACAAGGGCAAGCAGGGCCCCTGCCTCGAACGCAACCAGGCCGTCATCTACACCGGCCCCTTCAAACGGGTCATCGACGACGACGGACACACCCTCCAACGCGGCAAGCGCATGGCCGTCTGCGACAAGACCTACAAGATCTACACCGACCCCACCGGCCCCTACGCCGGTCAGTTCATCCCCGTCCCACCCCTCGACGAAATCCCCCTCGACCAGGCCCAGCCCTACGACTGCACCCGCGCCGCCTTCCGACACCCCCGCCAGACCAAGGGCGAAGACCACGACCTCACCGAAACCAACGGCGGCGCTTGCTGTGCCGACGACGACTGCTGCTAAACACCGCATGACCACCACCAGCCTCACAACCGCGCTGACCATCGAAGGTCGCAACGATTTCGACGACGCCGTGCGCGCCGCCACCGGTCACGACCTCCACGCCGCCTCCCTCCAAACCTTCCAGGTCAACATCGGCCTCACCTGCAACCTCGCCTGCCACCACTGCCACGTCGAATCCTCCCCCAAGCGCGACGAACAGATGTCGCGCCACACCATGTCCCTCATCCTGGACGCCGCCCGACGCGCCTCCGCCGCCACGCTCGACATCACCGGCGGTGCGCCCGAGATGAACCCGCACTTCCGATGGTTCGTCTCACAGGCCGTCGAACAAAACCTCCGCGTCATGGTCCGCACCAACCTCACCATCATGCTCACCCCCGGCTACACCGACCTGCCGGACTTCTACCGCGACCGCCGCGTCCACCTCATCGCCTCCCTCCCCTGCTACCTCAAGGAAAACGTCAACAAACAGCGCGGCCTGCACGTCTACGAAGACTCCATCACCGTCATCCAAAAACTCAACGCCGTCGGCTACGCCGCCAACCCACACCTCACGCTCGACCTCGTCTACAACCCCCTCGGCCCATCCCTGCCTCCCGACTCCCACGCCCTGGAAACCGACTACAAACGCATCCTCCTCGAACAATTCGACATCCGATTCAACAACCTGCTCACCATCACCAACATGCCCATCGGCCGCTTCGCACGCGACCTCGAGCGCGACGGCCGCGCCGACGAATACGACCAACTCCTCCGGGACACCTTCAACCCCCACGCCGTCGCCCCCCTCATGTGCCGACACCAGGTCCACATCGCACACGACGGCACGCTCTACGACTGCGACTTCAATTACGCACTCGGCCTCACCACCCAAGCCCCCGCACCCCAGCACATCAAAGACTTCGATCCCCGCGTACACATCCAACGCCGCATCGCAACCGACAACCACTGCTTCGGCTGCACCGCGGGCGCCGGCTCTTCCTGCGGCGGCGCACTGACCTAATACCACCTCTCACCCGCCAACATGACCGCGACATCAAACACTCCTTCCATCCTTCTCCGCATCGCCGGCTCACTCACCGCGCTCGCGCTCATCGCTCCGCTCGCCTGCCTCGCCTTCATCTCCGATCAGCTCGTCAAAACCCCCTTCGCCGACCCGCCCCTCGTCCTCGTCACCGCGCTGCTCACCGCGTCGGGCGGCGCATACCTGCTGTTCATCGCGCTCGCGCAAAAACTCCCCGACACACGCACCAACCTCGCCTTTCTCTTCATCATCGGCATCGCCCTCCGCATCACCATGGCCCTCGTCTCACCCATCCTCGAGGACGACTACCACCGATACATCTGGGACGGCGTCGTCACCAGCGCCGGCCAAAACCCCTACCGCGTCGCACCCCTCGACGTCTGGACCGACCCCCAGCTCGCCGACCTCACACCCCCGCACGTCCACACGCTCGAGTCCATCAACCACCCCGACCTGCGCACCATCTACCCCCCCGTCGCCCAGCTCGCCTTCGCCGCCGCACACCAGCTCCAACCCACCCTCCGCGAAACACACGACATCCAACCCGGCGACGTTCTCGGCCTGCGCACCGTCTTCGCCGCATTCGACGCCCTCGCGCTCCTCGCCGTCGCCCTCTCACTCAAAAAACTCCGACGCCCCCTCGCCCTCGCCGCCATCTACTGGTGTAACCCCCTGCTCATCCAACAAACCTACGGCTCGGTCCACATGGACATCATCCCCGCCGCGCTCACCGCCCTCGCCGTCTACCTCGCCATCGCCCGCCGCCCCATCGTTTGCGCCCTCGCCCTCGGCCTCGCCATCGGCGCAAAGACCTGGCCCATCCTCATCGCACCCATCCTCATCCGACCCATCATCGCCAAACCCAAACAGGTCATCCCCGCCGCCCTCATCCTCATCGCCGTCGTCTCCCTCTGCTACGCGCCCATCATCGGCGCAGGCCCCACCGAAAACTCAGGCCCCGCCAACTACGCCGAGCGATGGCACAACAACGACGCCGCATTCCAGCTCAACATCCGCGCATGGGAATACACCCTCCCACACCTCGACAAGCCCGCCTGGCTCGCCGACCGCTACGCCCGCGCCACCACCGTAGGCCTCATCGTCGCCTTCGTCTGCGCCCTCGCGTTGCCCCCCATCCGACGCGCACACCAATTCGCCTCACGCTCCCTCGCCATCATCGCCTTCGCCTTCTTCCTCAGCCCCACACAGATGCCCTGGTACTACGTCTGGCTCATCCCGCTGCTCGCTGTCTGCCCCGTCTGGGCACTGATCGCATGGACCGCGCTGCTCCCGCTCTACTACCTGCACTACGACATCACCTGGCTCCCCTACCTCCAGCACGGCCTCGTCGCCGCACTCCTCCCCATCGAATACCTCGTCCACCGAACACGCCAAACCCCCGAACCCCAACACGCCGCCGCATGACCACAACCCCGAACAAACCCCGCGCCACCGTCACCATCCCCGCGCTCAACGAGGCGGCCGCGCTGCCCCACGTCCTCGCCGACATCCCCACA
>JANQJT010000297.1 GCA_028281485.1 Phycisphaeraceae bacterium | reverse complement strand
TGCACCACGGCAACGGCACGCAGCACGCCTTCGAAGAGCGCGGCGACGTGTTTTTTGCCAGCACCCACGAGCACCCGAAGTTTCAGTTTCCCGGCACGGGGTTTGAGCACGAAACGGGGCGCGGCGACGGGGCGGGCAAGACGCTGAACGTGCCGCTGCTGCCGGGCACGGGCGAGGCGGAGGTGAAGGCGGCGTTCGACGATCGCGTGTTGCCGGCGTTGGAGGCGTTCGATCCGCAGTTCGTGCTGGTCAGCGCGGGGTTTGATGCCGATGCGCGCGATCCGCTGGGGCATCTGCGGTGGGGCTCGGACACGTTTGCGTGGTTGACAGAAAAACTCGTGGGCGTGGCGAAGACGCACGCGCAGGGGCGGACGGTGTGCGTGCTGGAGGGCGGGTATCACTTGGAGGCGCTGAGCGAGGGGGTGGCGGCGGTGCTGGGTGTGATGCGTGATACACTGTAGGGATGGGCAGCCGCGAATCAGTTGAGATGCCGGACGAGTGGTACCGCGAGGGCTTGCGGTTCACGTGCACGCAGTGCGGGAACTGCTGCACGGGTGAGTCGGGGTACGTGTGGTTCAACGATGAAGAGCTCGAGGCGATGGCGCGGTATACCGAGCTGACGCCGGAGCGGTTCGTCAAGCGGCATGCGCACAAGATCGAGGGCAAGTGGTCGTTGAACGAGCGGCGCGGGCCGGACGGGTTCGACTGCGTGTTCCTGCAACGGGACGACGCGGGGAAGGCGCTGTGCATGATTTACCCGGTGCGACCGATGCAGTGTCGGACGTGGCCGTTTTGGCCTGAGAACCTGGACACGCCGGAGGATTACGTGCGAGCGGGCAAGACGTGTCCGGGCTTGCAGAAGGGGTTGCAGGGTGAGGGGGAGTTTGTTCCGATCGAGCAGATACGGATCCGACGCGATGCCACCGAGTCCTGAACAAGATCACTGGAGGCATTGGCACGACGCGGCGCGGCGCGACGAGGTCGACGCGGCGCTGCGGGGGTTGTACGAAAAGATGGGCGAGGAGATCGAGCGGCTTGGGCCGACGTGCTGGCTGAGCGGGAAGTGTTGCCGGTTCGATTCGTACGGCCATCAGCTGTGGGTGACGGCACTGGAGATCGCGTGGGTGGTGGATCGGATCGACGAGGGGCAAAGGTCTGTGCTTCGTTCGTCAGACCTTCCGGGGGTCGATGGGTGTCCGTTCCAAGTTGACAAGTTGTGCGGTGTGCACGCGATTCGGCCGCTGGGCTGTCGCAACTATTTCTGCGATCCGAACGCGCAGGATTGGCAGAACGAGTTGTACGAACGGTTTCAAGACGAGCTGCGCCGCCTGCACACGACGCACGGGATCGAGTACCGGTATATCGAGTGGCGCCGGGGGTTGGACGCGGCGCGGCTGCATTTGTAGATCGACATATAAAAAGCCCCGCGCGTTTGCGCGGGGCCTGGGAGATTCGAGTGATCGGTGAGTGGGTTAGGCCGTGGCGACGGCGGCTTCCTGGCCGGCCATGAGCTTGAGCAGATCGATGACGCGGTTGGAGTAGCCCCACTCGTTGTCGTACCAGCTGACGACCTTGTGGAACTTGTTGGTCAGGCCGATGCCGGCGCCGGCGTCGAAGATCGAGCTGCGCGGGTCGGTGATGAAGTCGGCGCTGACGACCTCTTCGTCGGTGTAGCCGAGGATGCCGGCCAGCGGGCCGGACTCACTGGCGGCCTTCATCGCGGCGCAGATGTCTTCGTAGGAGCACTCCTTCTCGGTGCGGAGGGTCAGGTCGACCACCGACACGTTGAGGGTGGGCACGCGGAAGGCCATGCCGGTCAGCTTGCCCTTGAGTTGCGGCATGGCCAGGCCCACGGCCTTGGCGGCGCCGGTGCTCGAAGGGATGATGTTCTCGTAGGCGTTGCGGCCGCCGCGCCAGTCCTTCTTGGACGGGCCGTCCTGGGTGGGCTGGGTGGCGGTGACGGCGTGGACGGTGGTCATGAGACCTTCGAGCAGGCCGAAGTTGTCGTCGATCACCTTGGCGATGGGCGCCAGGCAGTTGGTGGTGCAGGAGGCGTTTGAGACGACCTTGGCGTCGGGGCTGAGGGTCTCGTCGTTGACACCCATGACGATGGTGGGCACCTCATCGGGGCTCTTGGTGGGAGCGGAGATGACGACGCGCTTGGCGCCGGCTTCGATGTGCTTGGAGGCGGTGTCGAGGGTGGTGAACAGACCGGTCGACTCGACGACCATCTCGGCGCCGATCTTGCCCCAGGGCAGAGCGGCGGGGTCGCGCTCGGAGTAGGAGGGGATCTCCACGCCGTTGACGACGAGTGTGTTCTCGTCCTTGGCGGAGACGTCACCATCGAACTTGCCGTGGGTGGTGTCGTACTTGAGCAGGTAGGCGAGGTTGTCGGCGGGGACCAGGTCGTTGATGCCGACGACTTCGATGTTGGGATCGGCGGCGGCGGCGCGGAAAACGAGGCGGCCGATGCGTCCGAAACCGTTGATGCCAATCTTGAGGGCCATAGCAGGGACTCCAGTAAGTAGTGAGGCGTTATCGGGTGACCGGGTGGGGCCCGGTTGTTGGGCTGGTCAATCGAGCCATGAAGATTATTGAGGATATTAAGGTGTGTCAACCTTCTGATGTCAGTTGCCGATTAAGATTTGAGTGATATACTACCGCTCCGGTTGCGGGAACGCCGTTCCGCGGCCGAAAAACGGGATTCACGGGCCTGTAGCTCAGTTGGTTAGAGCGCACCCCTGATAAGGGTGAGGTCGGAGATTCGAGTTCTCCCAGGCCCATTGAAAACGCCACCCCATGCGCGGGTGGCGTTGTTGTTTGGTGGGTCCATTGATCGATCGCGATCAGGTGTCCAAGGGTCTTGGGTCCAACGCGTGCACCACCGCGATGTCCACCCAGTAGATCTGTGATACGCCGGTGCCGTACCCGGTGTCGGTCCAGCGACGAAAAAACAGGTGTTTGCCGTCGGGCGACACCCACGGGCCGTCTTCAAGAGAAGCGGTGTTGATGGTCGTCCCGAGTGAAAGGGGGGCGGTCCATTTCATCCCTTTGCCGTTGTCCATCGAGAAGCTCACATAAAGATCGGGGTTGCCGCCTTGGCGTGTCGATTCAAAGATCATGAAGTCGCCATCGGGGGAAATGTACGGCCGGGTGTCGTTGGCGGTGGAGTTGATCGGCTCGGGTAGCCGTGTTGCGGGGCTGTATCCGTCGGCGGTGCGTCTGGCGATGAAGAGATCGGCTTGGCTGTCTTCGGTCGGCCCGCCGAAACAAGCCAGGCCGGTTGTTGTGTGAGTGATGCCCCATTCGATGGACGCGTTGGGCGGATTGGGTAGGTCTTCGATCTGCCAGGTGTTGTTGTGATAACGGGCCATCTTGTGTGTGGTCGGCGGGCCTTGGGTAAAATAGATGTCGTCACGGCCATCCATTGCGAAGGTCGGGAAGGTCTGGTGCTTCTTAGCGGGTTGGCTGGGCAGGGCGATGGGCGTCTGCCATTTGCCGTCCTGAAATCGACTGGTATAGATTCGCCGCGTCGAATCGCCTTCCGTGTGGCTCGCGTAACAGAGGCGCCTTCCGTTTGCAGAAAAGGAAATGCTTTCGATCTTCTGGGCATCGATCCAGATGCCGAGTGGATTGAACGCGGCCGGTTGATGGGGCGGTGGTGTCAGGTTGAAACTTGCGGCGGTGTTTAACGGCGCGATGCGCGACGCACATCCGGCCAGCAGCATCGCCAGCGTGATCAGTCTGAGGGCTTGCTTCATGGTGTGTGCATCGTACACGGCGGATTCATTGTGAAAAATCCGGGTGTTGGTGAGTCGCGTATCGATCGCATCATCGCGGTCCTATACTTGGTGTCATAAGGCTCGGCGGTCTGTCCCGGTTCTATTGAAAACGCCACCCCCATGCGAGGGTGGCGTTGTTGGTTTCAGGGGTCGGATGTGTGGTGCGGTCGTCGTGTTATGCGCGCCGACGGCGACCCAGTGCGACCGTGCCGATGGCGAGCAGTGCGAGGGAGGCGGGTTCGGGGGCGGGGCTGCCGCCGGGCTCGGATTTGCCGAAGTTGGTTCCGATCGCATCGAGGTCGAGGAGCGTCACCTGGCCGTCTCCATT
>JANQJT010000244.1 GCA_028281485.1 Phycisphaeraceae bacterium | reverse complement strand
GCGTGGTGGGGCACTGCACGAACGGCACGCCGCGCAGGTAGCTGGAGGCGATGAAGCCCGCGGTGTCGCCGCACACGCCGCCGCCCAGCCCGATCACCGGTGAGCGGCGTTCGAGCTGCGCGTCGAGCATCGTGTCGTAAGCGCCGCGCACGGTCTCCAGTGTCTTGTTGGCTTCGCCGGTGGGTTGGAGGTGTTCGACGACCTCGTAGTCGGCGTCGCGCAGCACGCCGGCGGTCTTGGCGCCGTAGATGGCGTGGACCCGGTCGTCGGCGATGAGGGCGCAGCGCGCGTGCGGGGCGAGTTCGCGGCAGATCGCGCCGAGCCGATCGAGAACACCGGGCTCGACGAGGACGTCGTATTGGTGATGGGGCAGGTTGACGGTGACGGTCGCCATCGGGCGTTAATCCTTCCGCGGGGTGTGGGCTTGGTGGTCCAGGGCCTTGAGGGCCTCGGCTGGATCATCGGGCAGGTCGGTACGGATGTCCAGCGGGGGCGGGTGCGCCGGTGGGTCGGCGGCGGTGCGGCCGCGGTCGATGAACCACAGCGCCAAACGCATCAGGGCGTACACGGCGAGCAACACCGCCACGATCAGGATGACCCAGGTCGACAGGTTCGATGGGTTGGAATCGGGGGCGACGGTCGCGATGGGCGGTAGATCGAACACGCGACCATTGTATCGCGTGGCGCGATGGGGCGGTCAGGCGGCCTTGGCGATCGGCTTGGGCGCCGAGGCTTCGGTGTCGGTCTCGGTGTCGCGGTCGGACAGGTCCACGATCATCAGCGACTCGGTGGCCAGCAGCTCGGCGTACTGCGCCAGCGTCTTGTTCGTCCGCCAGGCGCGGTACTTGGAGATGTAGCGCAGGTGACGGGCGAGCGTGACGTAGCTCTCCAGCTCACGCACGGGGCCGCGCAGCTGATCGATCTGTTTGGCGATTTCCTTGGGGCAGTCGCGCACGGTCGCGTCGGCGATCTTGCCGGGGATGTTCATCGCCAGCTTCCGCATGGTCGCGACCATGCCGCTCTTTTCCTCGGCGGGGAAGTGTCCGGTCAGGCGATAGATCTTGCGAACCATCTT
The DNA here is from genome assembly GCA_028281485.1 of Phycisphaeraceae bacterium. Classification (GTDB taxonomy): domain Bacteria; phylum Planctomycetota; class Phycisphaerae; order Phycisphaerales; family Zrk34; genus JANQHD01. Next base: position 3,064 of record JANQJT010000244.1, on the reverse strand, counting down.
CATGCCTTCTTGCCAGACCAGCAGACTCTCGTAGCCTTCGTGGGACATGCGTCTCTCCGATGGGGCTACTGGAACTATCGGCGTAAACCTTAGCGACGATAACCGCCGGGGTGGGTCCGGTAATCGCGCGCCGCCGTTTCGCGGCACGAAACCGCGATTCGCCAGTGAAACTCAGCGCATCTTTACCGGTGGTTCAACGGAAAAAGATGGGATTATTCCCACTCGATCGTGGCCGGGGGCTTGGAGGAGATGTCGTACACCACGCGGTTGATGCCGCGGACCTCGTTGATGATGCGGCTCGACATCGTCGCCAGTACGTCGTACGGGATGCGCGCCCAGTCGGCGGTCATGAAGTCCTGCGTCTCCACCGCGCGGATCGCCGCGACGTACTCGTACGTGCGCCCGTCGCCCATCACGCCCACCGACTGCACCCCCGCCAGCAGCACGGCGAACACCTGGCTGGTCGAACGGTATAAATGGTTGGCGGTCAGCTCTTCGAGCACGATCTCATCGGCGTCGCGCAGGATGCGCAGCCGCTCTTCGGTGATCTCACCGGTCACGCGTACCGCCAGGCCCGGACCGGGGAACGGGTGACGCCAGACAAGGTTCTCCGGCAGGCCCAGCACCTCGCCGAGCCGACGGACCTCGTCCTTGAACAGGTCACGCAGCGGCTCGATCAGATCGAAGCCGAGCTGCTCGGGCAGGCCGCCGACGTTGTGGTGGAGCTTGATGTTGGCCGCGGCGCCGCTGTAGCCGTGACCGGATTCGATCACGTCGGGGTAGAGCGTGCCCTGTGCGAGGTACTTGGCGTTGGGGATGTCGGTCGCGGCCTGCTTGAAGACCTCGATGAAGCGGTGGCCGATGCGGGTGCGTTTTTCCTGCGGGTCGGTGATGTCTTTGAGGTCGGCGAGAAAGTCCGCGGCGGCGTCGACCACGCGCAGGTCGATGTCGAAGTGATCCCGGAATGTCGTCTCGACGAGTTGTTGCTCGTTCTTGCGCAGCAGGCCGTTGTCGACGAAGATGCAGGTGAGCTGTTTGCCGATGGCGCGCGCCAGCAGCGCCGCGACGACGGAGGAGTCCACGCCGCCCGACAGGCCGCAGATGACGTGATCGTCGCCGACCAGTTCGCGGACGCGTGTGACCTGCATCTCCATGAAGTCGCTCATGCGCCAGGTGTCGGTGCAGCCGCAGACGCTGTAGAGGAAGTTGTGGAGGATGTCGATGCCGTGGGGCGTGTGGGTGACTTCGGGGTGGAACTGGACGCCGTAGAAGGGGCGTTCGGCGTGGCGGACGGCGGCGAACGGACAGGTCGAGGTCGACGCCAGCGGGATCAGCTCGTTGTGGACGGCGGCGACCTGGTCGCCGTGGCTCATCCAGACGGTGGTGTTTTCGGGGATGCCCTTGAGCAGGTCGCTGTCGTCGGCGACCTCCAGCTGCGCCCGGCCGTACTCGCGCGAGTGGGCGGGTTTGATCTCACAGTCCAATAGCTGGCAGGCGATCTGCATGCCGTAGCAGATGCCCAGGATCGGCACGCCGATCTCGAACAGCCGCTCGTCGCAGCGCGGCGCGCCGTCGTCGTAGACGCTGGACGGCCCGCCCGAGAGGATCACCCCCTTGGGCTTGTAGGCGGCCAGCTCCTCCAGCGAGATGTCCGGCCGAACCAGCACGCTGAACGCGCCGGCCTCGCGCACGCGGCGGGCGATGAGCTGAGCGTACTGCGAGCCGAAGTCCAGCACGCAGATCACTTCGTTGTGGGGCAGTTGAGTCATGTCGTAATCCGATGAAACCGGCGAGTTTAATCGCCGCGTCCGCCGCTGACAACGCGGGTGCAAACGGCGCTTTCCCGTGCCTTCAAATCGACATAAGATAAGTCGTGATGGCCAGCCGCATTATCAGACAATCGATCCTGTTCGTGGTCGTGGGCGTGATCGTTCTCACGGCCTTGCCCGCCTGCCAGCAGCCCGCCAGCGAGGGCGGATTCGATTCGGCCGACCCGGCGAGCAAGCTGTACGCGATCCGCCGTGCCGACGGTCCGGCCGACGCCGATAAAATCCCCAATCTCATCGAGCAGCTCAACAGCGACGATCCGGCTGTAAGGATGTACGCGATCGTAGCGCTTGAGCGGGTGACCGGCACGCGACTGGACTTCGATCCGTACGCGCCGGCTTACGAGCGCGACGCCGCGGTCCGAAACTGGGTTCGGGCATTCGAGGCCGGAGAGATTCAAGCCCTGCCCACCAATCAATCCGACAGTAACTCATGATGCGACCCGAATACGACATCGAGATGTGCATCGTGTCGAACCCGGCTTACCTCTGCGTGGTCCGGGCGACGATCTGCACGGCGCTCGAGCGGCTCGGGCTCGACGAGTGCGAGTGCGGCAAGGTCATGCTCGCCGTCGATGAGGCGCTGACCAACGTCATCCGCCACGGCTACAACGGCGACAACTCCCAGCCCATCTGGGTCCGCTTCAGTCCCAAGACAGAAAACGGTTCGACCACCGGCTTCGTCATCGTCATCGAAGACGTCGCCGAGCAGGTCGACCCCGAACAGATACGCGGCCGCGACCTGGAGGACATCCGTCCCGGCGGCCTCGGCGTGCACATCATCCGACAGGTCATGGACGACGTACAATACACCAAGCGCCCCGAGGGGGGTATGCGGCTGTACATGGCCAAGTCCGTCTCACCCGGCAAGGTGACCCAACCATAAGGCGATCACTCAAAATGAGCAGCGAACCCAGCGTGATCCAGTCCACCCAATCCATCGGCGACGGCGTCTGCCTGAAGCTCGCCGGCGAGGTCGACCTCAGTCGCAGCCCCGAGCTGCGCCAGACCCTGATCTCCACCGCCGCCGAGAAGCATCCCCGCATCGTCATCGACCTGTCCGGCGTGCCCTACATGGACTCGTCCGGCGTCGCCACGCTCGTCGAGGCCCTGCAGGCCCAGCGCAAGGGCGGCGGCAAGATGGTCCTCTGCGGCCTGCCGCCCAAGGTGATGAGCATTTTTGAGATTGCCCGATTGGATATGGTCTTTACAATTGTAGACGATCAGGACGCGGCCCT
>JANQJT010000238.1 GCA_028281485.1 Phycisphaeraceae bacterium | reverse complement strand
TGGCGGGCGCTGGTGATCGGGTTGCTGACGACGCTGCTGCCGTGCGGATGGCTGTGGGCGTTCGCGGTCGTGGCCGCGGGCACGGCCGACCCGCTGATGGGTGCCGCGGTGATGGCGGCGTTCTGGCTGGGCACCGTGCCGATCCTGGCGGGGCTGGGCCTGGGCGTCGGCTCACTGATGCGTGTGATCAAGCCGCGCCTGGCGATGGTGATGTCGATCGCGATCGTCTGCCTCGGCGTGTGGACGATCTTCAGCCGCATGGAGATGTCGGCCATGGCCCACGACGGCGCACACGACCCGGCGGCGCATCACGACCACGGCACGCCCGCCATTCCTACCACGCCGCCCTGCTGCGATCCCGATGAGCACTGACACCGCCCCCATCGCGCCCGGGGACCCCGCCACCCAGCCCGTCACGTGCACGCACTGCGGCCTGCCCGTGCCGCGCGGCCTGGTCGAACCCGACACCGCCGAACAGTTCTGCTGCAACGGCTGCCGCACCGTCTACGAGATGATCCACGCCTGCGGGCTCGACGGTTACTACACGCTGCGCGACGACGCAACGGGCGACATGCAACAGGCCCGAACCACCAGCCGTAGCTACAAAGAGTTCGACGAACCCGACTTCGCCGAACAGCACATCACCACGTCACCGGCCGGCCTGAAGACCATCGAGCTGTACCTCGAAGGCGTGCACTGCACCGCCTGCGTCTGGCTGGTCGAGCGGTTGCCGATGATCGAGCCGGGCGTGGTCGAGTGTCGCCTGAACTACCGCCAACACACCGCGCGTATCACGTGGGACGACACCGCGACACCGATGTCGAAGGTCGCCCGCCGTCTCGATCGGCTCGGCTATCCGCCGCACCCGCTGCACGACGCGACCGACACCGAGCTGCACCGCATGGAAAACCGCAAGCAGCTGATCCGCATCGCCGTAGCCGGCGCGTGTGCGGGCAACGCGATGCTGGCGGCGATCGCGCTGTACGCCGGCGACGCGCAGGGCATGGCCGAGTCGTACCGATCGCTGCTGCGCTGGACGAGCATGTTGATCGGCATCGTGGCGCTGCTGGGCCCGGGGCGCGTTTTCTTCCGCGGGGCGATCGCGGCGCTGCGCACGCGCGTGCCGCACATGGACATGCCGATCGCCCTGGGCCTGGGCGTGGGCGGGATCGCCGGCGCTTGGCACACCGTCACCGCATCCGGCGAGGTGTACTTCGACTCGCTGGCGGCGTTGGTGTTTCTGCTGCTGTTGGGTCGGTACATCCAGTACCGTCAGCAACGCCGCGCCGACGAGCGATTGAGCGCGTTGTACGCGCTGACGCCGCGCACGGCGCTGCGCGTGCAGGGTGACGAGCTCGTCGAGACCGCCATCGAATCGCTGCGACCCGGTGAGATCGTGGAAGTGCCCGCGGGCGGATCGGTGCCGGTCGACGGCGTGGTCTGCCGAGGCAACAGCGAGGTCGATCGGGCGCTGCTCACCGGGGAATCGATCCCGGTCGCCGTGACCGAGGGTGACGCGGTGAACGCCGGTTCGGTCAACCTCGCGTCGCCGATCCGCGTGCGCGTCGACGCGGCGGGCCAGGCCACGCGTCTGGCGCGACTGATCGAGCTGGTCAGTCACGCCGCCGGTGACAAGCCGCGCATCGTGCAGTTCGCCGACCGCATCTCCGGCTGGTTCGTAGTGGTTGTGTCGTTGGCCGCGGCGGTGACGTTCGCGGTGTGGTGGTCACACAACCCCGCCGAGGCGGTCGATCACGCGGTGGCGCTTCTGATCGTGGCCTGCCCGTGCGCGCTGGGACTGGCTACGCCCCTGGCGGTGGCGGTGGCGATCGGACGCGCCGCGCGCAACAAGGTCTTGATCAAATCGGGTCACGTGCTGGAGCAGCTGGCCGGCCGTGGCACGATCGTGCTCGACAAGACCGGCACGCTGACCGAGGGCCGAATGACACTGGCGTCGTGGTGGGGCGACGAATCGATCCGCCCCGCGGTCGCGGCGTTGGAAAAACAGTGTCAACACCCGGTCGCCGATGCGCTGGCCGGTGATGGCAAGGTTGATGAAACGATCGACGCCCAAATCGTTCAGCGCAGCAGCAACGGCATCGAGGGCTCAGCGGGCGACCGATCCTACGCGATCGGCAGCGTCAGCTTTATCGAATCACTCGGTATCACGATTCCTCCCGCCGCAACCGAACAGATCCAGCGCAACCTGACCGACCGGCTCACACCGGTTGTCGTGGCGGTCGATGGCGGCGTGTCAGCGGTGGCGGGTGTCGGTGATGCGCTGCGTGAAGAAACGCGCCGCGCCATCGATGCGTTGCAGGAAATGGGTTGGCGACTGCACATCGCCTCGGGCGATCACCCCGAGATCGTGTCCCACATCGCAGGCCAACTGGGCCTGGATCCAGCCGACGCGCGGGGAGGCATGAGCCCCGAGGACAAGCTGGACCGGGTGCGCGAGCTGGGCGAAGCCGGGCCGGTGGTGATGGTGGGTGACGGGGTGAACGACGCGGCGGCGATGGCGGCCAGCAGCGTAGGTCTGGCCGTGCACGGCGGCGCCGAGGCGGCGCTGGCCGCGGCCGACGCCTACTTCGCCTCACCCGGCCTGGGCGGGGTGACCCGGCTATTCATCGCTGCCAAACGCACGCTTCGAACGATTCGGCTCGCGCTGGGCGTTTCGCTGGCCTACAATGCCGTCGCGGTGGCGCTGGCCGCGGCGGGCATCATCGGACCGCTGATCGCGGCGGTGATCATGCCCCTCAGCTCGCTCACCGTGGTGCTCATCGCCATGAGCGCCAACACGTTTGACGAGGCCTAAGCCATGTCGGTGATCTATATCGTGCTGCCCCTGGCGGTTCTTTTCGCGGCGATCGCCGTGGGGGCGTTCATCTGGTCGGTCCGCAAGGGTCAGTACGACGATGTCGACTCCCCATCGATCCGCATGCTGCACGACGATGACCCGGCCGGAAAAACCCCACCCCCACCGGATACCGACTAAGCCGATCCTTCTGGCGGTATATCGCGATTCAGGCTCCGATCACTCTTAACAAAAAAACACGCAAATTCTTTAAAAATACGTCTTTACGGCGATCACATTTTCTCGCCTTTTTACCGCTTCGACTGGATTGAGACGGGTTTTTGGGCAATAGTAAAGCATCAACACGAGGCCGTGATATCCGGTGAAACTGGAAACGATTTGCATCCAGTCACTCACCCCCACCTATCACTTTAAGGCCTTGTACTTGGAGGATTTATGTTGCGTCGATCGATTGGCGTCTTTCGCAGGCTGTTTCTGACCGTCGCGGTCATCTCGCTCATGGCATCCGCGGTCCGTGCGGATGGTCCGAATATCATCCACATCTTCGCCGACGACCTGGGCAAGGGCAGCATCGGCCTCTACGGCCAACTCGCGCGCGAGTCGGCCAGCCTGCCGCACATCAAGACCCCCAACCTCGACGCCATGGCCGCGTCCGGCCTGGCCTTCAACAAGGCCTACGCCGCCACGCTCTGCAGCCCCAGCCGCGGCATGCTCTACCTCGGCTTCAATCAGGCCCACAACGCCAACGATCGCAACACCGTCAATCCGCGCGCCCAGGACGTCACCCTCGGCGATGTGATGAAAGGCGCCGGCTACAACACCAGCGTCTACGGCAAGTGGGGCTTCGGCGGCTCCGGCGGCACGCAGACCAGCGGGGCGAAGGAGAACGACCTGCGCATCAATCCCTCCGTTACCGATACCGCAGCCGTCCCTACCACCCAGGGCTACGACGAGTTCACCGGGTACATCAACCACACCCGCGCCCACCGCTTCTACACCAGCAGCCTCTGGACCACCGATCCCACCGGCAACCCCGTCACCGCGGGACTGAGCGAGATGGACCTCGGCAACACCGGCCCCGGCAACACCAACCTGCACAACACCTACACGCACGATGTGATCGCCGCCGAGTCCGAGCAGTTCATCGAAGACCACTACAACGACGCCGCCCCCTTCTTCATGCAGGTCAACTACACCATCCCCCACAACGATCTGGAAGCCATCCAGTTCGAGCCCGGCTGGTTCGACGCCTACGCCGGCGTGGACACCTCTTCCTGGACCGCAAAGGAACAGTACTACGCGGCCATGATCACCCGCATGGACGCCTCCATCGGCGACCTGTTTGACAAGCTGCGCGATCCCAACGGCGACGGCAACCAGTCCGACTCGATCATGGACAACACCCTGATCGTCTTCACCAGCGACAACGGCGCGACCAACGCCGACTTCTCCGTCGACGGCCTAAACCACTTCGGCATCAACGACGAGCTGCGCGGCGGCAAGCGTGACCTGTGGGAAGGCGGCATCCAGATGCCGCAGTTCGCCGTGTGGGAAGGCACGATCGCGCCCGGCACGACCACCGATCACCAGACCGACCTGACCGACTTCATGGCCACCGTCGCAGACCTGGCCGGCGTGCAGGCGCCCGTCGGCATCGACGGTCACTCGCTCGCCCCGCTGCTGACCGGGCAGGGCATCCAGCGCTCGCGCGACTACCTCATCTTTGAGCACCACGAGGGCGACGGCCCCGACCCCAACGGCCTCGACGCCCGCTGGGCCATCCTCCGCGACGACTACAAACTCATCAAGTTCTCCAACGGCGAACGCCGACTCTACAACCTCGCCACCGATCCCGACGAGAACAACCAGCTCGATCAGGGCATCCAGGCCAACGCCGATCTCGTTGCTGAGCTGACCGCGATCGCGCTGGCCGAGGGCGTCGAGCAGGGCGCCAGCTACGACCACCAGTACGCGGCCTGGACCGGCGGCGACGGCGATGAACTGAACAACGGCACCAACTGGGACCTCGGCTCCCAGCCGTTCGAGACCTGGTCCACGACGGTCAACAACACCTCCGGCGCCGATCGCGTGGCGCTGGCCAACAACGACGTCGACACGCTCGGCTTCGAGGTGCAGGGCGACAGCGGCAAGCAGACCGTCCGCGTCTACCGCGAAAAAACCCTGACCGGTCGCAACGCGGTGCGTATCGACAACGGCGGCCGCATCCACCTCGACGACGCCACGCTCGAGTCGTGGCGCTGGACCGACGTGCTGGCCGGCGGTGAGCTGACCGGCCACGGCACCGTCGAAGACGACGTCTACAACTTCGGCACGATCGCTCCCGGTCTGCCCAGCGACCTGCCCCAGCCGGCCGACCCGCCCCAACCCCCGCAAGGCGTCGATACCGGCGTGATCAGCGCGATCGTGTTCGACTTCACCGGCATCCAAGACAACGCGCCGCTGACGCAGACCAGCACGCTCTACGAGCACCTCACCCTCACCGAGGGCTTCAACTTCGGCCCGGGCGTCCAGCCGCGCAACGCCGCTAACGCGGGCAACGAGTTCAACGTCACCGGCTTCGCCGGCAACGGCACCACCCTGTCCACCGCCATCACGAACGGCGACTACCTCGGCTTCAAGGTCGATCCGGTCTTCGGCATCGAGATGCTCGTCGACACCGTCTCCATCCAGCTCTGGCGCAACGGCTCCGGCGCCGCACAGGAATACGCCATCCTCACCAGCCTCGACGGATTCACCGCCGGTAACGCGCTGGCCACGCTGAACACCACGTCCGGCGATACCTCGACGCACGTCCTCAACGGTTCCTACACCGGCGGCGTGTGGACGACCGACGAGGTCGACGTGCGTATCTACGGATGGGATCAGGAAGGCGCCAACGGCAACACGCACTTCAACGCCGTGTCCATGACCGCCAGCTTCCGCACCATCGCCGGCGGCGGCGGCGATCCGCCGGTCGTGCTCGACCCCACCGGCACGCTGAACCTCACCGGTAACTTCTGGCACGTCGCAGGCGCAATGATCGAGATGGACCTCGGCGGCACCGACAACTCCGATCCCCTCGATCCCCAGTTCGACTCCATCGCCGTCACCGGCGCCACCGACCTGGCCGGCGGACTGACCCTCGCGCTCGACGGCGGACACAACCCCGCGCTCGGCGACGTCTACGTCATCCTCACCAGCGACTCCATC